>JBGAHN010000119.1:0-17984 GCA_044226145.1 Labilithrix sp.
ATCTGCGCCGCGCCCGTGATCATGTTCTTGATGTAGTCCGCGTGCCCGGGGCAGTCGACGTGCGCGTAGTGCCGCGTCGGAGACTCGTACTCCACGTGCGAAACCGCGATCGTCACCGTCTTCGTCGCGTCACGGACCGTTCCGCCCTTCGCGATGTCCGCGTAGCTGATCGCTTTCGCGAGGCCCTTCTTCGACTGCACCTTCACCAGCGCCGCCGTCAGCGTCGTCTTCCCGTGGTCGATGTGTCCGATCGTTCCGACGTTCACGTGCGGCTTCGTTCGCGTAAATTTCTCTTTGGCCATCTCGAAATCTCCATGACCCTCGAGCGAGGGAACTTCGGCTAGCGGGGCGGGTCGAACGGAAGCGGACGGCCCGCATCGTCAAGACCGGCGACGGAGCCCACCACGGGGCTTGAACCCGTGACCTCTTCCTTACCAAGGAAGTGCTCTACCACTGAGCTAGGTGGGCAGACCGGAAAAAACCGGACTTCGTTGTCTGTCAGGCAGAGCTCGAAGCACGTGGACCGACGGTCCGAGGAACCATGCGGAGCGTGTCTCTTGCTCTGGAGCGGGAGACCGGGTTCGAACCGGCGACATTCAGCTTGGAAGGCTGACGCTCTACCAACTGAGCTACTCCCGCGTGGCCCTCGGTCGACGGACCGAAGGCGACGAAGCGTTGGCGAAATTCAAGAGCTCGCGACGTCCGATGAGTGGAGGGTGTTGGATTCGAACCAACGAAGGCATAGCCGGCAGATTTACAGTCTGCTCCCTTTGGCCACTCGGGCAACCCTCCGAAAAAAAGCGGCGCGAGCTCGAAGCAAAGAACGAAGTTGTGAAAGAGCGACAAGGAAGCCGTGTCGTGGTCGGGTCGGCTCGAGCTAGCGAGGGGACTTGAACCCCTAACCGCCTGTTTACAAAACAGGTGCTCTACCGATTGAGCTACGCCAGCGGCGAAAAAGCGATCCTAAGGAGAAGATTCGAACCGGGAACTCCGGTACGAAAGGGCGCGCAGGCTACACCGAAAGGTCCCACGCGTGCAAGGGCCGCGATCGAGGGGCGGCAAAAGCGCGGTTCTTCGCGCTCGGGGCTCACTTGGTGGCAGACGCCGCGGAGGCTTTCTCGGCCGCCTTCTTCTTCATGATCTCGAGCGCCTTCTCGACCTCCGCCTCGGTGAAGGGGTAGGTCGCGATCTGGACCTTCTCGCGCTCGAGGGCCTGCTCCATCTCGGCCTTCGCGTCGCGCGCGCGCTCCGTCCACGCCGACGCCGCGCCCGTCTTCTCGCCGAACGCCAGGGTGCGGTTCATCATCTCGATGCCCTTGTCGAGCAGCGCCCGGTAGCGCACGTGCATGATGGCGTAGAAGAGCTGCTTGTCGCTGTCGGTCTTCGCCTTCTCGGTCGGCGGGATGCGCATGAGCGCGTGGTGGAGCGTGCGGTACATCTCGCCGACGCGGTAGCCGCTCATCGACGCCCAGAGCGGATCGACCGCGCGGATCGCGTCCGCGTAGGCCGACTGCGCCTCGAGCAGGGCTTGGCAGCGCATCTCGAGCTTGAGGACGAAGTCGTCGCCCGGCGGATCGAGGGAGATCTTCTCCGAGCGCAGCTTTTTCAGCTCGCCGTACGCGTATTTCAGCATGGCGGCCGCGACCGGGAGCTGGCCCGTCGCGCCGTAGCGGTACTCGTCGACGAGATCGAGGCCCGCGAGGATGTCGTGCGAGGCGCCCTCGTCGCCGGCTTCGATCTTCGAGAGGCCGCGCGCGCCGAGGCCGAGCATCCGCTCCGTCGGCTCGAGATCGCTCCGCGCGAGCAACGTCTCGCCGACCGCGCCGAGCGCCGACCAATCTTCGAGGTAGGCGTCGATCGACACTTCGCGCGCCAAGGCGTTCCGCGCGAGCGCCCCGGAACCGAGCGTGGCGACCTTGCGGTACTCGGCGCGCGCTTTCTCGCGCTCGCCGAGCCCTTCGTAGGCGATGCCCAAATCGTAGCGCAGCGACGGATCGGCCGCCGCGGCCGCGTCGCCGGCGATCAGGACCTCGAACGCGTCGACGGCCCGCTGCCACTGCCGCGCGAGCAACGCGCGCTCGCCTTCGTCGCGGAGCTCCTTCGAGGTGCCCTCGGCGCGCGGGCCGAGGATCTGGTTCGGCACGGACACGGGCTTCGCGGGCGTCGTCGGGCCCGCGCCGGAAGGAGGCGCGCCGCCGCACCCGCCGACGACGAGCGCGGCGCCGAGCAGGCACGCGGCGGCCCGCAGGCGCGGCAAGACGGCGCACGAAGCCGAGGTTCGTCGAAGGAAACGACCGGAAAACGTCGATGGGGAAAAAAGCCCAGCCATGATGCCGCAGAACCTCGTCGAGCTCGCCGGCGTCCGCTCGGGTACGGGACCGCCAACGTCTCTTGTGTGTTTCATGCCTCGCGTCCGAGAACAAGGGATGGCGCGGGGAGCGCGGGCGCGAAAAACTGGGAACAAGACGCGCCCCCGACACGTCATGACGTGCGAGGGCGCGGGGAGGAGCGGATCACGACGACCGAGGGGCGCGCGAGCACGTGCGTCGTTCGGCGATCCGCTTTTTCGTGGGCCCACTCGTACGGAACACCGACTTGAAACCCGACACGGAGGACGACATGCGGCGCGACCCCATCCATGCCACGGCATCTTTCGCGGACGACACGAACGGAGAATTCCGAGAGGAAGCCATGGAGGCGCGACTTCCGGCGTACCTCGGCGTCGCCGAGCTCGAAGCGCGGGCCCGGGACGTCGAGCATCGCATCAAGAGGCTGGATCACCGACCGCGACCGACGCCGTCCGAGTCCCGACGGACCGCAGAGTTGAAGAAGGTCCGGCTCGCCGTCAAAGATCGGCTGCGCGACTTGCGGGAGCGGCCGGCCCCGAGCTTCCGGACCGGAACCCAGGGGTCCTAACCTCGGTGAGGGTCGTGACGTAGGCCGGCTCGAACGGCGCGGCGCTCGCGCGGCCGGGGTTTCGGGGCCCCTTGGGTTTCCCCTCCCCGGCCACGCGCAAACATCGGGCCATTTGACCGAGCCGTGCCTTCCGACTAGGGTTTTTGGCATGTCCCAGGCGCCACCGCCATCGCCGAGCGTGCCCGAAGCGGGTGCCGCGAGCGGGACGCACGAGCAGGCAGCGACGATGCAGGACGGGGCGCGGGGGACGGGGGAAACCGGGGTGGTGGTCGACGCGTTCGTCGATCCCGACGCTCTGGGGATGCCCCTGCGGTTCGGAAAGTACACGCTCCTTCGCAAGCTCGCGACGGGCGGGATGGCGGAGCTGTTCCTCGCGATCCAGAAGAGCGTCGCGGGGTTCGAGAAGCTGCTCGTCATCAAGCGCATCCTGCCGGCGATGAACCAGGATCGCGCGTTCATCGACATGCTCCTGCACGAGGCGCGGGTCGCGGCGACGCTCTCGCACCCGAACGTCGTGCAGATCTTCGACGTCGGGCAGCACGACGGGCAGTTCTACATCGCCATGGAGCACGTCCACGGCGAAGACCTGCGCTCCATCGTGCGGCAGATGAAGAAGATGCAGGTGAACGAGTTCCCGCTCGAACACGCGCTCGCCATCGTGCTCGGGACGTGCGCGGGCCTCGCCTACGCGCACGAGCGGCGGGATCTGCAGGGCCAGCCGCTCCACATCGTCCATCGGGACATCTCTCCGCAGAACATCGTCGTCACGTTCACCGGCGACGTGAAGATCGTCGACTTCGGGATCGCCAAGAGCGACAGCCGGCAGGGCGAGATCACCAAGAGCGGAAAGCTCAAAGGGAAGGTCTCGTACATGTCGCCGGAGCAGGCGCGCGGCGAGCCCATCGACGCGCGGACGGACATCTTCGCCACCGGCGTCATGCTGTTCGAGCTGACGACGGGCAAGCGCCTCTTCAAGGGCGCGAGCGAGTACGAGACGCTCCGCCTGATTTGCGAGCGTGACTACCCGCGGCCGAGCGAGGTCCGCCCGAACTACCCGCGCGATCTCGAGCCCATCGTCATGAAGGCGCTCGCGAAGGACAAGAACGAGCGTTACCAGACCGCGCGCGAGATGCAGGCGGACATCGAGACGTTCGTGCGACGCCGGCAGATCGGGGTGTCGAACGTCGCGCTGCACGGCTTCATGCAGTCGCTGTTCGAGGAGAAGCTCGCGCTCCAGAAAGAGGCGCTCCTCCAAGGCAAGCAGCTCGCCGACATCATCGAGATGCAGCAAGCCTTGTCGGCGCCTCCGGAGGCGGAGGTCGACGGCTCGGGGATGATGCGCGCGGCCAACACGCTGAGCATGCCGGCGGCGGCGCGCACGGTCACGGACGTCAACTCGGAGCCGCACGCGCGCAGGCGTCGCTACGCGATCTGGTTGGGGCTGGGGGCGCTCGTCGGGGCGCTCGGGCTCTTGGGTGGTGTGGCGGGCTTCTTGGCCGCGGACAAGGCCCCGACGGCGACGGCGACGAACACGGAGATCGCGCCGGCGCCGAAGGGCTCGCTCGCGATCGAGAGCACACCGGCCGGCGCTTCGATTTGGCTCAACGGTGATTTGCGTGCGGAGATCACGCCGGCGACGTTGACGGGGCTGCCCATCGGCGTGCCGCTCGACGTCAAGCTGACGAAGGACGGCTTCGAGCAAGGCCGCAAGCAGATCACGCTCGAGGGCAGCGAGCCGTCGAACGTGCGGATCGAGCTCAAGACCGGCTCGGTGCTCGTCGAGGTCCACGTGACGCCCGAAGCGCCGGGGCAGACATTCTCGCTCGACGGCAAGCCGGTGACGGGGCCGCGGCTCGAAGGCGTGACGTCGGACGTGTCGCACACGCTCGTCGTCGCCGCGCCGGGGTTCGTCGAGCAGACGGTGACCTTCACGGGGACGCCGCTCGAGACCAAGCACCTCAACGTCACGTTGCCGCGCGCGGACGCCAAGCGCGGGGCGACGCCGAAGTCCTCGTCGACGCCGGCCGTCGTGGCGCCCGTCGGCGCGGTGGTCGGGCGCGGCAAGCTGAACGTCGGGGCGTCGAACGGGTGGTGCAACGTGAGCGTCGACGGCGCCGCGCGCGGAGCCACGCCGGTCGCCGGCATCGAGCTCGACGCGGGCTCGCACAAGATCACGTGCACGACCGCGGAGGGCAAGACGCAGTCGGCGACGGTGAGCGTCCCCGCGGACGGGGTCGCGCGCTACAAGTTCACGCTCTGAGAGGGCGCGCCGTCGCTCGTGCGCGGCTCGGACGGCGCGCGGTCCGACGTGCGGGTGCGATCGCACGGTAGCGTGAACGCGATGGTGGTGCCTGCGCCGAGCTCGCTCTCGGCCCAAACGCGGCCGCCGTGGGCTTCGACGAAGGCCTTCGCGATGGCGAGGCCGAGGCCGGCGCCGCCTTCGCGCGGGTTGACCGACGAGAACCGGTCGAAGATGCGCGAGAGATCGGCGGCGGCGATCCCGACGCCGGCGTCGACGACGCGGAAGAGGACGGCGTCGTCGAGCGGCGAGGCTTCGACGGAGATGTGTTTGCCCGACGGCGTGTACTTGATGCTGTTGCCCACCAGGTTCGACAGGACGCGGAGCACGCGATCGCGATCGCAGTGGACCATCGGTAGATCGGGCGAGACGTCGTCGTACAAGGAGATGCTCCGGCGGCGCGCGAGCGGCTCGAAGAGCATCACCGTGTCGGCGACGAGCGCGCGAGGTTCGCAGGCGGAGAGGCGGAGGACCGGGCCCTCGCCTTCGACCTTCGCGAGATCGAGCAGATCGGTCAGGAGGCCGCTCATCCGATCGGTCGCGTGCCGCGCGAGCTCGAGCGACCGTCGCGCCGCTTCCCGCCCGTGCGTGAGGGAGAGCAGATCGCGGAGCACGAGGTTGACGACGCTGAGCGGACCTCGAAGGTCGTGCGCCACCGACGCCAGCGCGTCGCCGCGTCGATCCACGGACGTCACCGCGTCGCGGTAGAGGTGGCAGCTTCGCACGGTGGCGCCGAGACGACGGCCGATCTCGTCGACGACCGAAGGCTCGACGACCGCGGCTTCTCGCAAGACGACCGCCATCGCGCCGACGATCACGCCGCGGGCGGAGAGAGGAACGACGACGAGCCGACGACCGGCGAGCGCCCGGCGGATGCGATCCGTGCCGTCCGGCCGGCGACGCGGCTCGCGGCGATCGTCGACGCCGTCGACGACGACGCTCTCGCCCGAGCGTCGAACGCGATCGAAGAGCCAGCGGACGTCCGAGGACGACACGACGTCGCCGAGGCCCTTCGCCGTACGACCCTCGGGCCCGTCGACACAAACCGTGCAGGCCTCCGCGCCCCGCTCCAAGAAGAGCGACTGGATGGAGTCGACGGCTTCGTCGGCGTCGAGGGTCGCGCCCAAGACGGCGCTCGCATCGACGAGCAACGCGAGCGAGCTCGTGGAGTGCCCGCCGACGCGATCGAACATACGCCGCTCGGACGCCGAAATGACGCGATGGTCCATGCTTCCCCCTTCGCCCGAGACGGCCTTCAGGCAGCGAGTTACGTGCCACGGACCATCCACGAAAAGCGCTCCGTTTTCCGGGAGATCCCGAGAGAATCGAAGGCCGACGCGCGCGTTCGCGAGGCATTCTGTCAAGCGGGGCGTTTCGGAGCTCCACACACCGTCATCCACGGGTCGTACGATCACGCGTTCGAGCAACCGAGCGCGCGGCGAGGCGCGACCGTCAACGCACGCGAGGGGTTTCCACCTCGCGCGCCTCCGACGCACCGACGCTCGAGACGGTTTCGTCCGCGCGGGCGGCAGCCTCCGGAGGAGCGAGCGGGCTGGCCGCGGCCACGTCGGAGGGCTCGGTGCGCCGCGCGGCGGGAGCGGGGAGCGCCGCACGGAGGGGTACCGTGGAGATCTCGGACGCGTGCGCGCCGGGCGGACCTTCGCGCGACGTGGTCTCATGCGCATTTTCGGGCGCGTTTTCGCGCACGTCGTCGCGCGCGCGCAGCGCCGTCATGCCGAACGCCGTCAGGAGCCCGCCGAGGAGAAGCGCAGCGACGAACGTTCCGGCGATCGCGGTGCGCACCGGATACGCCGAGGCGACGTGGAAGGGCGACGGCGACGCGGCGATCGCCACCGACGGCAGCGTGATCTCCCGAGGGCCCTCGTTGCCGGGAGCGACCGAGCTCCGCGACGGCGAATCGTTCGCGCAGGTGCGCGCGAACGACGAGAGCGCGCGGGCGAGCTCCGCGGCCGATCCGAACCGACCCGCCGGATCGACGCTCAAACAGCGTTTGACGACGGCGTCGAGCGCGGCGGGGACGTCGCTCCGCGCGTCGGAGGGGCGCGGCGGCTTCGATCGCAAGATGTTGACGAAGATCTGAGGCAGCGTCGTGCCGCGAAAGGGCGGATGACCGACGAGCAGCTCGTAGAGGATGGCGCCGAGGGCCCAGATGTCCGATCGCGCGTCCACGCGCGGCGAGGCTTCCATCTGCTCGGGCGCCATGTAGCTGGGGGTCCCGAGGGCGATCCCGGGGTCGGTGAGCCCGCGCGCGTCGCACGCGCGGAGGGTCCGCGAGATCCCGAAGTCCAGGACCTTGATGCGCGGCCGCCCGACCACGTTGTCGAGCAAGAAGACGTTCGCCGGCTTGAGATCGCGGTGCACGATGCCGTGCGCGTGGGCTTCGGCCAGCGCTTCGGCGAGTTGCAGAATGCACTCGACGGCGACGGGGACGGAGAACGTGCCGCGCCTCGCGAGCATGGCGGCGAGGTCGTGGCCGCAGAGGCACTCCATCACCAGGTAGGGGTTTCGCCCCGGGGCGAGCTCGCCGATGTCGTGCACGCGGACGACGTGCTCGCTGCGGAGCCGCGACGCGATGCGCGCCTCTTGCTTGAGCCGCGCGACGTACTCGGGCTGCGACGACGCGGCGTCGCAGAGGACCTTGACGGCGACCTCGTGTTCGAGCTCGCGGTGCGTCGCGCGGTAGACGACGCTCATCCCGCCGCGCCCCAGGATCCCGTCGACGACGTACTTGCCGCCGATCGTGTCGCCGATGTCGGGCATCGACGAGCGCGCGTGCACCAGCGAGCGACTCTTCTTGGGAACGGCGCAAGGGAACGTCGGCGCGCGCGAGGACGGATCGCCCTGTCGCCGCGCCATCGATGGACCTCGCGCGCGTGACCTCGGGGCTCGAGGATCGTTCGATGCCTCGGCCGTCGCGCGGCAATTTCGGTTGGGCCGTTCGCCATCCATGGCATGACTCCGAACGAAACGACGGTTCGAAGATCGACTCCGGAGAGGACGAAGATCGGCTCCGGACAATCGTCGATGACCGTCGATGACGCGCTGCGAAGAACATGCCGCGGCTCAGTCGGCGTGCAGGTTCGCACGCCGACATTCGTGGACGGCACTTCAGCACCGAAGGCGCGGCTGCATCGTGCCGATCGCTCACGCTTCTTCCACCTCCGTCACGCTTCCTCACGCATGAGGCGCGAGCGAAAACGCGTGACGGTGCCGTCGTCACGAGGCGAAGCGCCACGAGACCGCGAGCGCGGATCCGTCGGACGTCCATCGAGGCACCGCGCGTGCACCGTGCGATTTTTCGGTCGCGGCGCGCCGTCGCGCGACGGACACGACGGAGGAGTTCGATGATTCGCACGAGGTTCGCTGCCGTGATCGCGAGCACAATGCTCGGCGCAACGTTCGGGGCGTGTGCGTCGACGCCACCGCCGACGGCGCGCCTCCTGTCGACGAACGACGCCATCCGCGATGCGCACGCGGCGTTCGCCGACGACGATGAGGCCGCCGCCGCGCACCTGCGCATGGCCGAGGCGCAGCTCGCCCGCGGGGAGTCGCTGATGCGCAAGGGCGACAACGCGAGTGCGGGTTGGATGCTCGCGCGCTCGGAGGCCGACGCGAAGCTCGCGCTCGGGATCGCGCTCGAAGCGCAGCACCAAAGGCGCGCCGATCGAGCCGCCAAGCAAGCGGCGACGTCGGAGCCGGGAACGTCCGGGCCCGCGCTCGGGCCGCCTTCGCCCTCGGAGTGCCGATGAAGGGGCGAGACGTCCGGCCTCGCCCGGGCCCGCGCATCGGAGGATCCATGCTCGTTCGCACGTGCCTTCCACACCTCGCTCGCGTGACGTTCTTCGGCGCGCTCATCGCGTCCGTGTCGTGCGGCGCGAAGCGAATTCCCACCGAGCTGCTCGACGCGCGCGTCGCGTTCGAGCGCGCGCAAGCCGGGCCGAGCAAGACGGTGAACCCGGCGGGGCTCTTCGAGGCCAGCAAAGCGCTCGACACCGCCGAACGACGGCAACAGAAGAGCCCCGGATCGCTCGACGCGCGCGACGCCGCGTACGTCGCGCTCCGCAAGATCCAGCTCGCCGAGGCGAACACGCAGAGCGCGCTCACGGAGGCGAAGGAACGAAGCACCCGCTCCGCGACGGACGAGCGCGCCAAGCGCACGATCGGGGAGACGCCGGCCACGACTGGCGCGACCGGCGCGACCGGCGCGACCGCGGACGAGCGCGAACCTCGGATCGCTCCGACGCGGGCGCGCGCGCGATCGACCGAAGACGGCGCGTGCGAGGCGGTCATGCGGGCGCTCGACGGTCGGGTGACCATGCGCGTCGACGATCGCGGGCTCGTCTTGACGCTCGCCGACGACGATACCTTCGTGGGCCGCACGTCGATGCTCACGCCGGCGGCGGCGGACGAGCTCGACGCGATCGCCGAGGCGCTGCGACGCGACGCCGGCAACGCCACGGTGGAGGTGTACGGATTCTCGGACGACGTCGGCAACGAGGAACGAAACCTCGAGCTCTCGACGTCGCGGGCGCACGCCGTCCGCGACTTCCTCGTGAGCCGCGGCGTGCGCGCGGACGCCGAGGGCCGCGGGGCACGCGACGCCGTCGATTCGAACGCCTCGCCGGAGGGACGTGCGAACAATCGCCGCATCGAAATCGTCGCGCGCATCCGTGGCGTTCGGTGACTCTCGGCGCCCGCGGCATTCCGTGACTCTTTCGCGCCCGAGTGTAGCCATGCGCCACGCCGAACGATGGGCGCGGAGCGTGTTTTTTCGGCTCTTTTCGCGCGGGATCCTTCGGAAGATCGGGAACGGGCCTTGCTGGGCTCTTCCGCATGAACCAAGTTCCCGAAAGCCACGTCCCCCGCCGCGTCCACATGGCGCACAAACCCTCCCTGGCCGAAGAGAGGCTCCGCGGGCGCATGAGCGAAGCGCGCGACATCGCGACCGATCTCCGCGAGAAGCTCGAGGTCGCCGTCCGCGAGAAGCCGTACATGGTCGCGGCGGCGTCGTGCGCCCTCGGCGTCGGCATCGGCGTCCTCGTCGGCTCGAAGCTGACGCGCTTTCTGGCCTTCGCGGCCGTCGGCGGTCTGCTCAGCGACACGATCGGCGGCGAGGTCAAGCGTCTGGCGCGCGACGTGGTGCGGGACGTCCAAGAGCGCCTCGACGAGATCGACGACGAAGACGACGGCGAGCTCATCGGGTGACGGCGGGCGAGCTCCAGAGATCGAGATCGACGACGAGGGGCCGGTGATCCGACGCCCGACGCGCGCGCTCGTCCGAGGGGACGTGCGCCGCGAGGACCTCGACGTCCGGCGAGACGAACACGTGGTCGATCCGCAAGAACGGCCACCGGCTCGGGAAGGTCGGACGGGGCGCGTGACCCGGAATCGCCCGCTGGACGTCGCGAAAGCGCGCCGCGATGCGCCGGTAGGTCCGCGCGTGGGGCAGCGCGTTCAGATCGCCGCAGAGGATGAACGGGCGGCCGAGATCCGGGCGGCCGAGCCATTCGTCGGACAGGAGCTCGCGCGACTGGGCGCGACGTTCGTGCCGTCGGATGCCGAGGTGGGTGCTCACGACGTCGACCGTCCCTTCCTCGCACGCGACGCGCGCCCAAATGGCGCCGCGCGCCTCGTCGTGGCCGTGGGAGCAAGGGAAGGTCGTCGCCTTCACGAGCGTGATCGGACGACGGCTGAGCAGCGCGTGCCCGTAGAACCCGCGCGCGCGGCGGAGCGTCCGGCAAAACAAGAGGTGCATGCCCAAGCTCGCGGCGAGATCGCGCGCGTGGTGCGTCCCCTCACCATCGTCCGTCTCGGGCGCTTCGAGCTCTTGGAGCGCGACGAGATCGGGATCGGCGTCCGCGCACACGCGCGCGACGGACGCGACCGACTCACGACCGTCGGTCCCGATGCAGCCGTGGACGTTGTACGTCATCACACGGAAGCGCGACAAAGCACGTCCACCGTAAGTCGTCCGGACGCGGTCGTCGAGTCGGAGGTTCGTTGATTCCGCCGGCGAAGCGTCGCACATTGGAGCGCGAGCCGACGATGAGCCATCGATCGAGGACGATGAACGACCGATTTCGAGCGATCCGCCGGCTCGCCTCGGCGACCCTCGCGCGCTGGAACGAGGTCGAAGGGTTACGCCTCGGCGCCGCGTTCTCGTTCTACGCGATCTTCTCGATTTTCCCGCTGCTTCTCGTGTCGGTCACGGTCGTCGGCTTCCTCGTGGGCAGCGATCAGACCGCGCGCGTGCGCCTGCTCTCGGCGCTGTCGACGCCGCACTCCCCCATCCGCGAGGTGCTCGATCGAACGCTCGCCGCGATGCAGGCCAGCCAGAGCGAACGCGGACTTTCGGCGATCGTCGGCCTCGGCACGCTCCTCGTCAGCGCGAGCGGAGCGGCCGTCGAGCTGCACTTCGCGATCAACCGGATCTGGCGGGTCCCGCCGCGGGAGCCGCACGGCGTCGTCGCCATCGTCCGCGTGTTCCTCCTCGAGCGGCTCGCGGGGTTCGCGATGATCGGCGGCGTCGCCGTCACGCTCCTGGCGTCCCTCGTCGTGAGCTCGATCATCGGCGTCGTCACGACGACGGCCCACGTCGACGGCCTCTTCCGGATCGGCCGGTGGACCGAGCGGCTCGTCTCGTTCACGCTCATGGCCACGGTCGTGAGCGCGGCGTTCCACCTCGTGCCTCGCACGCGGCCGGCGTGGTGGCGCGTGGTCCCGGGCGGGATCGTCACGGCGGCGCTCCTCAACGTCCTCAAGTCCGGGTTCGCGATCTACCTCGCGCGCATCCCGAGCTTCTCCGCCTATGGGCTCGTCGGCAGCGTCTTGGCGCTCGTGACGTGGATCTACGCGTCGAGTCAGGTGTTCCTGTTCGGCGCCACGCTCACGTCCGTGATGTCGGAACGAGCGCCTCGGACGGCTTCGGTTCCTCGACCGACGCCACGCGCGCGCGAAGCCGAATCGATAGAAGAATCCGCGAATTCGTGACGTCCACGGTCGCGCCTTCGGGGGCGATCTCGAAATGCTTGCGCGGCCGGAGCTTGCCCGACGTCGACTTGCGGAAAGAGAGCGTCTTTTCGAAGCGCCAAACGAGCTTCGATTTTTGCCCCGTCAGGATCTCGTTGACGATGGAGATCACGCGGTCGTCGACGAAGCCGGGGATGCGCCGGAAGTCCAAACACTCCAGGCTCGGCTCGAGCGCGAGCGACAAGCCGTCGGGCGTCTCGACGACGCGCGGCGAGAGCATCACCTCCCACCGACGCACCGCGAGCGTCACGGGCAGCGACGCGATCTCCCAAACCATGCTGGCTTGGCCACCGAGACGAAGGCCCGAACCGGCGACGAGCTCGACCCGTTCGGCGCGCCCCAGCGAAATCTGACGCCGTGGGCGGCGACTGATGTCGATGTCGAGCGGCAAGAGCTCGGCAGCCACCTGCGCGAGCTCTTCCTTCGTGAGGATGGCACAAAGTTCCATCGAATCGCCCCGCTCAACCCGTCGGCACGCGACGGCCGAAGATGAGCGAGAGCGCTCCGAGGACCAAGAAAACGAAGAACAGGATCTTGGCGATGCCCGCGGCGCTGGCGGCGATGCCGCTGAACCCGAGCACGGCGCCGACGAGCGCGATGACGAAGAAAACCGCCGCCCAATACAACATGGTCGACCTCCTTAGATGGATGCGACGTCCCGCGTTCGACACCACGAGGCAGCGAAGGCCGCACGGAAAACAATCCCGCGCGTCGAACACCGACGTCGAACCGAAGAGACTGCGAAGAGCATGCCGAGGGTGCGTCATCGGCGAGCGCGACCCGTCGACACGGAAACGGACCGTGGAGCGAAACGATGAGCCGCAAAGAGTGGGGCCCGAGCGAGACGAATCGCCACACTTGGGCTTCTCCGCACCTCGCGGGCGTACGCCTGTCGCGTCGGTGCGACCCGGGTGCGGCAGACGGCGCCGCTCGGGCACGTCGCGCACGTGCGACGGCGCCGCTCACGCCGTGGCATTCGCCGTGCACGAGGACGCCCCATGTCACGCCTCTCGTCGTGCCTCTCGGGCGAACGTCGCTCGTCGGAGCCACGCCTTCGCTGCTCCGAACCACGCATCGGGCCGGTTCCTCAAGGATGGCCGGCCGCGCCGGGGGCGCCGCACATCGGACCGCCCGCGCACGTGCCGACGCCGCCGGGCGCACCGAGGCCGCGCCCGAACGTGAACCCGGATCCGAAGTCGCATCCCATCCACAAACCCGCGGCGCCTCCCGAACACGGGACGGATCCGAAGCAACCCATCCACGAGTGACGCGATGAAGTTCACCTACCGCATCGTCGAACGCACGTCGTCGTTCCTCGCCGAGTGCGTCGAGTCCGAGGCCATCGGCGAAGGGAAGACGCGCGCCGAAGCCATCGAGGCGCTCCGCGCGGCCATCGAAGAGCGCATGTTCCGTCCCGACGCCGTCGCGCCGCCGCCGCGCGCTCCGTCGTCGAAGATCGAGCTCGAGCTCGTCGAGAGCCCGCTGCCGTAGCGGGCGGGTGGTCGACGACCGGGGCGTTCAGCGCACGACGCGCTTCCACCGGAAGCGATGCACCGGCAAGCCATCCGCGATGGCGCGGTGCTCGCGCGGGCTGCGCGCGCCGTAGGGGTTCTCGGCGAGGACCGCGGAGCCGGGGACGTCGCCGAAAGGCTCGAACGCGCCGTGCGCGCCGACGGCCTGCGCGTAGAGCTCGGCGCGCTCTTCGACGTCGGTCTGCACGAAGAGCTCGCCGCCGGGCTCGAGCAAGCGCGCGACGGCGTCCAAGAAGACATCGCCCATGACGAGACGCTTGGTGTGCCGCTTCTTCCACCACGGATCGGGGAAGTGCAGGAACGCGCGACGCACGGAGCCCTCCGGGACGAGCCTCGGGAGCGCGTTCTTGGCGTCCTCGCAGAAGACGCGCGCGCGGGCGGCGTGACCGGCCTTGGCGAGACGCTCGTCGCCGACCGTCGCCCACTTCTTCCGGATCTCGAACCCGACGAGCGCGGCTTCGGGCGCGGCCTCCGCGCGTTCGACCAGGAACCCCGCCTTCGGCCCCGGACCGATCTCGACCTCGAACCACGCGCCCGTCACGAGCGTGGCGAGACGGACCTCGCGGCCGGCTTCCTCCGGAGGGAGCCGCGGCGCGTGCTCGTACGGACCCGGACGGCGTCCCTTGCGCGCCGGGACGCTCGCTTCGCTGTCGTCGGCAGGCTTCTCCATGGCTCGGTCTTCCGGCACAGCGCGCGGATAGACGACGCACGCGCGCGCGGTCAAGTCTGTTAGCTTCTCGGGCGGCGAGCGCGAACGTCGGGGACCGGCGATCGGCCCGATCGAGGCACGTCATCACGTCATGGGGAGCTCCGAGCACGCGAACGGCGCGAACGTCCGACGAGCCGCCGCGAAGGTCGTCGGATGGCTCCCGCTCGTCGTCGCGACGGTCGCGCTCGCCGCGTGCACGATCGGGCGCGTGCTCGATCGCGTCGGTCATCCGGGGCCGACGCTCGACGACGCGTACATCCACTTCCAGTACGCGCGCGCCATCGCGGAAGGCCACCCGCTCCGCTACCAGGCGTCCGCACCGATCTCGACCGGCGCGACGAGCTTCCTCTGGCCGACGATCCTGTCGCTCCCTTACGTCCTCGGATGCCGCGGTGACGCGTTGCTCTGGCCGGCGTGGCTCTTGTCGTACGTCGCGCTCTTCGGCGTCGCCTACGAGGCCCATCGCCTGACGCTGCCGCTCGCGGGGAGGGCCGCCGCCGTGGGCGCCGCGGCCATGTCGATCGCGTTCGGTGGGTTCGCGTGGTGCGCGGCGAGCGGCATGGAGATCGTCCCCTTCGCCTGGCTCGTCGCGCACGCCACGCGGCGGGCCGCGGCCTGGACGGAGACGCCCGAGCGCGATCGCTCGATGCGCGCCGTCGGCGGCCTCTTGCTCCTGGCGTTCGCCGCGCCCCTCGCGCGCCCCGAAGGCGCGATCACCTCGCTCGTCCTCGGCGCCGCCGTCGCGATCTTCCCGCCTCGACCAGGGAGGTTCCCGCTCCGCCCGATCGCCCTCGTCTTCGTGCTCGCGGCGATCTTTCCGAACCTCCTGCTCGAGGTGCTCACGGGGAGCCCCACCTCGAACACGGCGCAGGTCAAGCTCCTGTTCGGTCATCCTTACGTTCGCCCGATCGACGCCGCGACGACGAACGCGCGCCTGCTCGTCACGACGCTGCTCGACGGGAAGATCTGGTCCGCCGAGTTCCTGCCGAAGGGCGCTTCGATCGTCGCCCTCCCCGGGCTCTTCGCCGTCGCATGGCGCGGCCACGTCGAACGGAAGCGCTTCCGGGCGTTCGCGGTCCTCGTCCTCGCGCTCTCGATGTTCGTGCCGTGCGTCTACGCGACCTTCTTGTGGAACCGCCTCCGGTACCTCTGGCCGTTCGCCACCGGGTGGTTCGTCGGCGTCGCGTGCCTCGCGCGGATCGTGGGCGCGATGGCAGCGCGGCTCGTCGCGTGGAAAGAGGCGACGATCACGGCGCTCGCGTCGGGGATCGCCGCGGGCATGCTCGCCTCGAAGCTCGATCTCGTGGCGGACGACGTCGCCCAATCGGCGAGCGGGATCGCGCGGCAGCAAGCCGCCCTCGGCAAGTGGGTCGACGCGCACCTCCCCGTCGGCGCGCGCGTCGGCGTCAACGACACGGGGGCGATCGCTTATTTCGGTCACCGGCCGACGTTCGACGTCGTCGGGCTGACGACGCCCGGCGAGGGCCGCCATTGGGTCGCCGGACCGGCCTCGCGCCTCGAGCACTACGAGGTGCTCGCGCGGACGCGCCCCGACGCACTCCCCACGCACTTCGCCGTCTACCCGGAGTGGATGGCCATCGACGCCGTGCTCGGGGCCGAGCTCCAAGAGGCCGTCGTGACGGACGCGACGATCCTCGGCGGACGAGTCATGCGCGTCCACGAGGCACGCTGGGATCGGCTCGGCTCCGGCGAGAGGCCGTGGACGCGGGTGGGCACGATCGTCGACGCCGTCGACGTCGCGGATCTGGAGAGCGAAGCGGCCCACGGCTACGAGCTCTTCGACGCGCGCGACGGCGAGCAGATCGCCGCGCACGACGTCGCGCCGAACGGCGTGGAGATCGTCGACGGCGGCCGCACGAACCGGACCCGCGAGCGCTTTTTCGTGCATCATGCATACAATCGACCCATGGTCGCCATCGGGCGCGTCGCGAGCGCGAGCTCCACGGTGCTTCGCATCCGGCGCACAGGGCTTGCAGGGATCGAGGCCGGGGTCGAGCTCGCGCACGCCGAGGTGCCCGGCGGTGGCTGGACCGAAGTGATCTTCGAGCTCCCTTCGCCGAAGACGGAGACGGGGGCGACGACCACCACTCCGGTGACCACGGCGGCGGCGTCACCGGCGGACGCAACGGCTGCGGCGACGTACGAGATCACCTCCGACGGCGCGCCGTTCGCGTCGTTCCATTGGTGGTTCGCCGAGGCTCCACCGTGAAATGCCCGCGGTCGCGCGCGGTTTCTCGATGAAAAGCTCGTCCGCCCCGGCTTTCTTCGCGAGAACGCTTCGCCTCACCGGAACGTCTTGGTAGAAAACGAACGTGCGCAAGCGTCCTCTCGGCAAGACCGGGCTCGTCGTTTCCGAGCTCGCCATCGGAACCTGGGGTCTCGGCGGTGAAGCCTACGGTACCGTCTCCGCCGACGACGCCGAGCGCGTCCTGCGCCGCGCGGTCGACATCGGCGTGTCGATCGTCGACACCGCCGACGCCTACGGCGCGGGCCGCATGGAACACGTCGTCGGGAAGATCCTCCGCGACCACCCCGATCTCGTCGTCGTGACGAAGGGCGGCATCGACCGCACGACCGACCCGGCGCGCAAGGACTTCTCGTCCTCCTACCTGCGGGCCGCGGTCGAGCGCTCGCTCAAACGCCTCAACGCCGCGCGACTTCCGGTCTTCCTCCTGCATCATCCCGCCCCGGACACGCTGCAGGTCGGCGAGGCGGTCGATACGCTCGAGGCGCTGAAGACCGAGGGCAAAATCGGCCACTGGGGCGTGTGTGCCGGCGACGAAGACGTCGCGCGCGCCGCGATCGACAAAGGCGCCGAGGTCGTCGAGCTCGCGTACAATCTCTTCCACGCGATGGATCTTCAGCGGCTCGCGGGCGACCTCATGATCTCGGGCACCGGCGTCCTCGCGCGGAGCGTCCTGTCGTACGGCCTGCTCGCGGGACTTTGGCCGAAGGACCGGACGTTCCCTGAAGGCGATCACCGCGCCGATCGCTGGACGAGCCTCGAGCTCGAGCGGCGCATCGAGCAGCTCGAGGCCGTCCGGTTCTTGGTCAAAGGCGAGGTGCACACCCTCCGCGCCGCCGCCATCCGCTACGTGCTGTCGAACCCGCTCGTGTCGAGCGCCGTGCTCGGCCCGCGCACCGTCGAGCAGCTCGAGCAGCTCGTGCGCGAGACCGGCAGCGGTCCGCGCTACCTGCCGGACGACGATCTCCGCAAGCTCCCGCGGGCCCTCGAACGCGCGGGGCTCTCGTGGTGAGCGAGCGCGAGGCCATCCTCGCGAAGCTCCTCGACGCGGCGCGCGCGGCGTCCGACGTCGTCATGCGCGTCTACCAAGACGACGACGTCGGGACCGAGCTCAAGGGGCCGAACGATCCGGTCACCCGCGCCGATCGCGAAGCGAACGCCGTGCTCGTCGAGCGGCTCTCGCGCGCCTTCCCGGGCGTCCCGATCGTCGCC
>JBGAHN010000281.1:0-2735 GCA_044226145.1 Labilithrix sp.
CGGGCGACGGCCGCGCGCGTCCTCGATGTACAGCAGGGGATCTCCGGACGCACCGCGCGCGACGACCGTGCCGATGCGGTGAAACCCCGGGAGATCGGCGGAGCTCGCGACGACGAGCGCGTAGTCCTCTCCGCCGCCGAGGCAAAGCGCGAGCGCGTCGCGGCCGACGGCGGCGGCCGCCTGCGTGAGCACGTCGCCCCCCGACGCCACGATCGCCGCGGCGTCGAGGACGACGGAGACGCCGCTCGCCTCCGCGAGGTGCGCCACGTCGCCGGCGAGGCCGTCCGAGACGTCGACGGCCGCGTGGGCTTCTCCCCGGGACGCGGCGAGCGCGGCCGCCCTTCCCTGCGCGATCAACGCCCTCGGGCGGCGCCAGGCGGCGAGCGCGGGAGCGATACGTGCATCTTGCATATTTTCGTCGCCCCGAAGCAACGCGGCGAGCCCGGCCGCGGCGAGTCCGACGTGTCCTGCGAGGTGCAGCCCGTCGCCGGGGCGGGCGCCGGAGCGAAGGAGCGGCGTGGCGGCCCGACCGAGGAGGGTCGTCGTCACCGAGAGCTCCGATCCGCGCGCGAGGTTGCCGCCGATCACCGGCGCGCCGATCTCCGCGGCCGCGGCCGCTTGACCGCGCGCGATCGCCGACAGCGCGGCGTCGTCGATCGACGCTGGGAGGACGAGCGCCGACAAGGCGGCCACCGGTTCGGCGCCCATCGCGGCCAGATCGCTCGCGGCCGCCATGAAGCTGCGGAACCCGACGTCTTCCCACGCGAGCCATGCGCGCTCGAAATGCGTGTGCTCGACCTGCGCGTCGACGGTCCAGACGAGGGGCTCCGTCCCCGGCGCAAAGACCGCCGCGTCGTCGCCGATGCCCACGGAGATGCCGGCCGAAGGCGCACCGAACAGGCCGCCCAAGAGCTCGATGCGTCGCCGTTCGTTCATGGCCCGGGCTTCACGACGACGCGTCCTCGGCGATCTTGCGCGCGTGCGCGGACGGGAGCGCGACGACGAAGACGGTGCCGCACGGCTCGTTGGCGAGGGCGCGCACCGTGCCGCCGTGGGCCTCGACGATGCGCTTGACGATCGACAAGCCGAGGCCGGTCCCACCATGGGCTCGCGTCGAACCGGAGTCGACCTGGTAGAAGGCGTCGAAGATTTTCTCTCGCTCCAAGGGCGGGATGCCGATGCCGGTGTCGGCGACCGCGACCTCGAGGTTGCGAAACACCGGGGCGAGGAGCGCGCCGCCCGTTTCCGCGCCGTCGCGCCCTTCGACGACGCGCGCGGTGATCGCGACCGACCCGCCGGTCGGGGTGAACTTGACCGCGTTCTCGACGAGGTTGGTGAACACCTGCCGCAGGCGCACCGGATCGGCGACGAGGTCGAACGGGACGCCGTCGTCGCTCGTCGAGACCTCGATCCCCTTCTTGCGCGCCACGGGCGCCACCGTCGAAACGACCTCGCCGAGGAGAGCTCCGATGCGCGTCGACGTCGGGCGCAGATGCATCGTCCCGCTCTCGAGCTTCGACAGATCCAAGAGCCCCGTGATGAGGGCGAGGAGCTGCTCTCCCTTGGTGCGGATCGTGGTGACGAACTCGGCCTGTTCCTCCGAGAGGGGGCCCGCGATGCCGTCGGAGAGCATCTCGCCGTAGCCGAGGATCGACGTCAGCGGCGTGCGCAGCTCGTGGCTGACCGTCGCCAGGAAGTTCGATTTGAGCCGATCGACCTCCGTGAGCCGCGCGAGCGCGCCCTCGAGCCGGCGCGTCTTTTCTTCGAGCTCGCGGTAGCTCTCGCGCACGCTGTAGAGGTGCCATTTGCTCGTGAGGTAGGCGCGGTGGCTGCTGAAGATGACGAGCTCGAGCGACGTCTTCGCGTGCTCGGCGAGCCGCTCGAGGGCGTCGTTCTTGATGCGCGGCATGCGCGCGAGGAGCGACTCGGCGCGCGCGTCGATGGTCGGGAGCGTCGTTCGCAGCGACGGCGGCGCCTGCGCGAGATCGGCGGAGGCGAAGGGGCCGAGGACGAACCGGCCGACCTGCCGCTTTTCGTACTCGAGCGCCACGATGCGGTAGGTCAGGCCCGAAAAGCAGGTGTGGGTCGCCGCGGTCGTCGTGGTGGCGTCGACGTTCTTCGCGGCGTCGACGACGGCTCCGCACGCGCGCCGGCCGTCGGCCGTCTCGTTCACCACGCCGCACACCGGTTGCTCGAACGGCGAGCTCGCGACCAGCGCGCCCTCGGCCGAGTACACGCGGAGGCCGACGCCGAAGAGGCGGCTCAGGCTGGCGCAGAGCTCGTCGACGGCCGCGCGATCGACGACGTCTTCGAGGCGCACGGGCCGATCGCCGAGGACGTCGACGGGGGACGAAGGACGCGGCGCGGCGCTCACGGCTCGTCGGCCTCCAGCGCCGCGCGAGGCCCTCCGATGCACGCGTCCGCGAGCGCGCGAGCCTTGCCCGCGTAGCCGAGGCTCGCGGCCGCCAACTCGAGCAGACCGTCGGGGGCGATGCCGAGCTTCGACGTCAAATCGTGCTCCGCGTCGAGCCGCGACCACGCCCGATCGAGCAAGCCGAAGAAGCTCTCGAGGACGCCCTGCCCTTGCACCGCGGAGGCTTTGTACACCGGCTCGGTGCCCCGCCGCGCGAGCTCCTCGAGCTCTTCGTCGCTCCGCACGTTGAGCAAATCGCGCTTGTTGACCTGGACGACGAGCGGCACGTCGGCCATCGCCCGCCCGAGCTCGCGGAAATTAT
>JBGAHN010000120.1:0-17928 GCA_044226145.1 Labilithrix sp.
CGTCAGCTCGTGGCGCTGGGAGCGCCGTCGGATCTGGTCCGCCGCGCACACCTCTCCTGCCTGCAAGAGATCGATCACGCGGAGCGGTGCTTCGCGCTGGCGTCGGCCTACGCGGGGCGCGATCTGGGCGTCTGCGAGATGCCCGCGCTCCTCGAGGGCGACGAAGGGCTGCCGCGACGACGGGGCGAGGCACTGAAACGCGTGGCGGTCGAGGCGCTCCTCGACGGAGCCTTGCTCGAAGACTTCAACGCCGAGCTCGCGCGCACCGCGCTCGACGACGTCCGCGATCCGGCCGCACGCGAGGCGCTCGAGAGGATCGTCCACGACGAAGCCGAGCACGCCGCGCTCGCGTGGGACATCCTCGCGTTTTGCGTCGCCGAGGGCGGCGAGCCGATCGCGCGCGCGCTCGAGGCGGCCTTCGCGAACGTCCGTCGTGATCCCGAATCGCTCTACGATCCGGCGCTCTCGGCGCGGGTCGCGGCCTTGCCAGACAAGTCGACGTTGTTCGCGCATGGGCGCGTTCGCGACGCGTGCGTTCTCCCCGTATACCGTGCGCGACGCGCCTACGCGGCCTCCCGGCTCGCCGCCCTCCTCTCGGTCCCCGACGCCGCCCGCGCCGCCTAGGACCCATCGAGGTCGCCCTCGTCACGGGTCCACCGGCGACGCGCATCCTTCACCGCCACTGTCGGCGTGAAGGACCGTCGACATGGGACCTGTGCCCCTTCGTTGACCGGCCTCGACGACCGCACGTGGTTTTTCTCGCACGATCCATGAGCCATACGCGGACGGCGAGGAGGAATGTCGGTTGCAACGTCGTCGCCCATGACCATGCGGCGACCTCCTTGCATTCTCATTTCCTTCGTCGTTTGCCTCGGGGGTTTCGGGTGCGGCACCTCCTCGAGCGACCAGCCCGGCACCCCCGACGCCGGCTCGACGACCGATGACGGAGGTGTCGCCGACGGAGGTGCCACCGACGACGGAGGTGCGACCGACGGAGGTACGGAGCCGATCGTCGCGACGGCAGACACGTGGACGTGGGTCGACTTCCCGGAGTCGAAGTGCGCGAACGGCACACCCACGGGCATCGGCGTCAATCCGCACGCGGGTGCCAAGGACCTGCTGATTTACCTCGAGGGAGGCGGCGCTTGCACGACCGGCGCCTCGTGCTGGGGAGACTCTCCCAAGGCGGCGAACGTGAATGGCTACGGCAGCGCTCAATTCGACGCCGCGCCTCAGAAGAAGTACCCGATCCTCTCGCGAAGCTTGCAGGCGAACCCCTTCGCTTCGCTGAACATGGCGTACGTTCCGTACTGCACCGGCGACATGCACGCGGGTACCAAGGAGGTCGATCTCCAGGTGAACGGTACGCCGAAGCCCACGTACTTTTGGGGAGCACGCGATCTCGCTCTCTTCCTCGCGCGCATCGCACCGACCTTTCCTGAAGCAACGCGCATCTGGCTCGCGGGAACGAGCGCCGGTGGCTTCGGCACCGTCCTGACGTTCCATCGCGTCGCGCAAGCGTTCCCCGGCGCGCGCATCGACGTCATCGACGACTCCGGACCGGCGATCCTCCCGAAGAACGGGAAAGAGAACGGCTCGCTCGCCTTCTGGGGCTTCGAAGCTCCGAGCGGATGCAGCCCGTGCACGTCGTTTTCGGAGGTGCTCGCGTCGGCGCGCTCGCTCCAACCGAGCAGCAAGTATGCGTTCCTCTCCTTCACCAAAGACACGGTGATCGCTGCAGATTTCGGCTACACGCTCGACGAGTATCCAGACGTGATGAACGCCTTCTCCGACGGCTTGAAGGACGATCCGAACGCCGCGACGTTCCTCGTATCGAACAAGGCGTCCCACGTCGTCGAGAGCGCGCCCTCGCTCGCTCCCCAGTACCTTCCTTGGTTCAGGCAGATGGTGAACGACGACCCCGCGTGGGCCAGCACGACGTACGCCGTCCCGTAACGCCGTCCTCCCATCACGCCCCTTCGCCCGGCGTCAGGCCGGCGGCAGGAGGCCGGCGAGCACGCGAAGCGCGTCGGTCGCCGTGAAGATGCCGGCGACGCGACCACGCTCCATGACGACCGCGCACCCGTACTTGTGCGCGGCCATTTCGCGCGCGACGTCCGACAGCTTCGTTTCGGGCGCGACCGCGTAGGCGTCCTGGCTCATCGCGTCGTCGACCTTGTCTTCGTCCAAATCCGCGCCCGCGATCGTCTCGAGGAAGTAGAGATCGCGCTGGGAGACGACGCCGACGAGATCGCCGTGCTCGAGCACCGGCAAGTGACGAATCCGGTGGCGCCGCATCATTTCGTGCGCGACGTTCAAGGTCTGATCGCGGCCGATCGTGATCGGCTGAAGCGTCATGACGTGGCTCATCATGAGCTCGTCCAACGACGACGGGCGCTCGGGATCGCCTTCGGGATCGAACGCGGCCGCGTCGGACGAGATCGACGCTTCGGACGAGGTCGACGCTTCGGACGCCAGGGAGCGTCGTCCCCGGCGAGGTCGAGGCGCCGCATTCGAGCCACGGAGGGTCGTCATCCGACGAGCGACATGCAAACGACGTGCACCTCCGTGCAACCGCGGCCTGGGCCAGGCCGGGCCATCGCGGGGCCAGGCGGCGTGCCATTCTTCGACCGAAAAATCGTGTCTTTTCGTGACGCGCGCGGCGGCACGCGCCCTGCAAAACGCGACTTCATGACCGACGACGAACGCCTCTCCATCCTCCGTTTCGCCGCATCGTTCCTCTGGGCCGACCAACGGGTCGACAGCCGGGAGCGCCGCTTCCTCCACGAGCTCGCGCGCGAGATCGGCGTGGAGGACGCGGCGATCGTCGAAGCCTTGCTCGCCCGCCCTCCCGCGGGCGACGACGTCGATCCGTCGACGATCCCCTCCGTCCTCGCTCCCGCGGTCCGCGACGTCGCCCTCCGCGCCATCGCCTCCGACGGCGCGATCGAAGAGCCAGAAATGGATCTGTTCTTCGTCCTCGACGAGCTCTTGCCCCGCGCGGCGCCCACGGTCGACGCGTGAGCCATGCGGAGTCGACCGGCGGCGTCGCGGAGGTGGCGCCGTAAAAGCGTCGCGGAGGTGCGTCGTGGAGACCTTCCTCCCCGTCCGCGCCTCGCGCCTTCCGTCAGGAGCCGCGGACGCTCACGGCCGATCGAGGTTCACCGGGACGGGCGACGCTCCCCAAATTTCGCTCGCGTATTCGCGGATCGTCCGGTCCGAAGAGAACGTCCCCACGCGCGCGATGTTGAGCACCGTCATCCTGTGCCATTTGCGCGGATCGCCGAACGCGGCGCTCACGGATTTCTGGCACTCGACGTACGACTCGAAGTCCTCGAGGACCATGTACGGATCGTGCGCGAGCAGGTTGTCGGTGAGCGGGCGGAAGAGCGACGCGTCTTCGCTGCTGAAGAAGCCGTCGGCGATGAGGTCGAGGACCTCGCGCAGGCGCGGGTTCCGGTCGTAGACGGCGCGGGGGCTGTAGCCGGTCCGCTGCAAGTCGACGACCTCCTCCGTCGTCAAACCGAAGAGGAAGAAATTCTCCGGACCGACGGCGTCGCGGATCTCGACGTTCGCGCCGTCGAGCGTGCCGATCGTCAGCGCGCCGTTCATCGTGAGCTTCATGTTGCCCGTGCCCGACGCCTCCTTGCCCGCCGTCGAGATCTGCTCGGACAAGTCGGCCGCCGGGATGATCCGCTCCGCGAGCGACACGCGGTAGTTCGGCAAAAACGCGACGCGAAGGCGGCCGCCGAGATCGACGTCGCCGTTGACGACGTCGCCGATCGCGTTGATGAGCTTGATGATGAGCTTCGCGATCCGGTAGCCGGGCGCCGCCTTCGCGCCGAAGAGCACCGTGCGGGGCGTCGCGAGGACGGACGGATCGCGCTTGGCGTCGAGGTAGAGCCGCACGACGTGCAGCGCGTTCAAGAGCTGGCGCTTGTATTCGTGGAGGCGCTTGATCTGCACGTCGAAGAGCGAGTCCGGATCGAAGCGATGCCCCCACGTCTTCGCCGCATAGTCGGCGAAATCGACCTTATTTTGCCGCTTGATCGCGCCGATTTTTTCGACGAACGCGGCGTCCTCGGCGAGCGGCAGGAGCCCCTCGAGCTTGTCGAGATCGGTGACCCACGAAGGGCCGATGGCCTCGGTGATGAGCGCCGAGAGCCGCGGGTTGCAGTGCCAGAGCCAACGCCGCGGCGTGACGCCGTTCGTCTTGTTCGAGAACTTGGCCGGCGTCATCTCGGCGAAGTCGCGGAGCACGTCGCGCTTGAGCAGATCGCTGTGGAGCGCGGCGACGCCGTTGACCGCGTGCGAGCCGACGACCGCGAGGTGCGCCATCGCGACCTTCTTCTCGGGCCCCTCCTCGATGATCGACATCCGCCGGACGCGCGCGTCGTCGCCGGGGAAGCGCGCGATGACCGACCGGATGAAGCGCCGGTTGATCTCGTAGATGATCTGCAAATGCCGCGGCAAGAGGCGCTCGAACATCGCCACCGGCCATCGCTCGAGCGCCTCGGCGAGCAGCGTGTGGTTCGTGTAGCCGAGCGTCGCGACCGTGATCTCCCACGCGCGCTCCCACGGGATGCGATGCAGATCCACGAGCACGCGCATGAGCTCTGCGACGGCGATGGCCGGGTGCGTGTCGTTGAGCTGGATCGCGTTCTTGCGCGCGAAGTCGTCGAACGTCGCGTGCGTCTTCTTGTAGCGGCGCACGATGTCGGAGATCGCGCACGCGACGAAGAAGTACTCCTGCTTCAGGCGGAGATCGCGCCCCGCCTGGTTCTGGTCGTTCGGATAGAGGACCTTCGAGATGACCTCGCTCGAGTTCTTGTCCTCGACCGCGCGCACGTAGTCGCCGTCGTTGAAGACCTTGAGGTCGAACTCGTGGCCGGCGCGCGCCTGCCAGAGGCGGAGCGTGTTGACCGTTCCGTTGCGGAAGCCGGCGATCGGCGTGTCGAACGGGACGCCGAGGACGTTGTTCGTGTCGACCCACCGCGTCACGGGGTTGCCGTCGCGGTCGGCGCCGTTTTCGACGCGCCCTCCGAACGCGACGCTGACGGCGTACTCGGGGCGAACGAACTCCCAGGGGTTGCCGAAACGGAGCCACTCGTCCGGCCGCTCGACCTGCCACCCGTTCTTGATGATCTGCTCGAAGATGCCGAACTCGTAGCGGATGCCGTAGCCGTAGCCGGCGTAGCCGAGCGTCGCCATCGAGTCGAGGAAGCACGCGGCGAGCCGGCCGAGGCCGCCGTTGCCGAGCCCGGGCTCCGGCTCGTCTTCGAGCAGATCGGACAGCTCGAGGCCCACGGACCGAACGATCTCCTCCGCCTTCGCGTAGAGATCGAGCGCGTGCAGATCGTTCGCGAGCGCGCGGCCGAGCAAGAACTCCGCCGACAGGTAGTAGATGCGCTTGGCGTCTGCCTTCGCGTAGGTCTCTTGGGTGCGCGCCCAGCGGTACGTCAGGCGATCGCGCACTGTGAGCGCGAGCGCGAAGAAGCGGTCGAGCGCCGTCACGTTCGTCATCCGCTTGCCGAGCGAGTACGCGACGTGATCGAGGTAGGCCTGTTTGAGCGCCTCCGCGGACATGCCGGTGCGATCGCTTTCGACGACCGTTCGGGGGCCGGACGGATCCGTCGGGGCGAGATCCGGAGCGGCGGAGGGGTCTTCGGACGGACGCGTCGTCATGCACCGAAGGGTCACGGATCGGGCCATCGCTTTTCAACACGAATCCGACGCAGGGCGACCGCAAAGGGTGCGATGGGGTGCGATCGCGGCCACCAGCCCCAAAGCCGCGGTCGAGCGGCGGACGCGCGACGTGCCGTCGATGCAGGAGGGAGCCGTCGATGCGGGAGGACGCGTCAATGCGTGGCGGGCGCGGCGCCGGCCGAACCGCCGCGGGGGAACACGAGCGTGAACGACGCTTCGCCGAACCGGTAGAGCACGACGTCGCGCGGCAGCGTCCCATGGGCCTTCTGGGCCGCGTAGGGCTCGTAGAACGCGAGCTTCTTCCAGGTGTCGGTGTCGCGCACGTACTCCGGCACGATGAGGTCGAGCTCGACGTAGAGCCCGCCGGTCGCGCGCGAGAGCGCGGGGCCGAAGCTGTACGCGCGGAGCTCTTCGGAGGGCGCGAGATCGTTGTGCATCGCCCCGCCGTACGTCACGACGGTCTTGGCGGCGACGCCCTGACGTGAGAGCGAGCGGAGCACGTCGCGCTCGGTCAGGCGCTCGATGAGCGCGAGCGAGGCGGGGATGACGTCGTCGCCCGCGTTCGTGAGCGCCGTGAAGTCGTCGCAGCTCGGGCGGAGCAGGTAAGGCACGATGCCGAGCTCGCGGGCGCGCGTGCCGAGGGCGACGTACTCGTTCGTGTTCGTCGCCGCTTGCGCCTCCTTCACGGGCGCTTGCGTCGCGGCGACCGTATCCACCTCTTTCTTGCAGCGCGGATCGGGCGCCCACGCTTCGACGATCAGATCGCTCGCGTGCCCTTCGAGCATCGGGAGCATCGCCTCGGTGAAGCGCTTCGTCGCGGAAGGAAGGCGTTCGGTACCCTTGGGCGCGTGCGCCTCGCCGACCGCGAGGACCATCGGCTCGTGGGCGAGGATCCAGCCGAACGCGGACGCGACGGACGGGAACGCCAGGCACGTGGCGGAGGCGGCGTCTCCGGCGTCCGCACCGTTCGCCGCGGCGTCGCAAGGCCGGGCCCCGCGCGGCAGCTCGGGGCTCGCGAGGGCGCGCGGATGGGCCTCCACAGTGACCGACGCATCGGCCGACGACGCATCGGCCGACGACGAAGCATCCTCGGCCACCGAGGACGGCGACGACGACGACGTGGAGACCGTCGGCACGGCGACCGGCTCGGGCGAATCTTCGGATTTCGGCGGCGTGCGCTGGCACGCCACGACGACGAGCCCGGCGATCGACGCGATCCACCGAACCCGAGGCGAAGCTGGGCGCGACGGGCGCGTTCGTTCCGGCGCGCGCATCACGAAATCCCCGCCTCCAAACACGCGACGAGCAGCGGCGCGACGCCCACGCGATCCGCCTCCGGCAGCTTCTGGCTGCCCGGATGGGAGTCGGTGCCCATGATGGACGCGAACACGCCCGACGATCGGAGCTTGCCGAGCGCGTCCCCGGGGAGGACGAGGTGGCTCGCGATGGCGTGGACGCGCGACGCCCCGGCGTCGAGGTACGCGCGCGCCGCCTGGACGAGCGAGGACCCCGTGCGGATCATGTCGTCGTAGACCACGACCTCGCGACCGCGGACGTCGGCGTTGATGCCGGTCACCGAGAGCGCGCCGCTCGCCGCGTCCCTTCGCTTGAAGACGAACGCGGGCTCGACCTTCAAGTCGATGGCGAGGCTCTGCACCCATTTCGCGCGGCCGGCGTCGCACGCGCCGAGCACGAACGGCGTGTCGCCCATGCGCTCGCGGATCTTCCGCGTCACGAGCGGCGCGCCGTACACGTGGCGCGTGAGCACGCCGTCGTCGAGGTAGAACTCGATGCCGTCGGTGTGCAGATCGAACAGGAACACGCGCGTGCCGCCCTCCGGCGAGGGGATCGCGGAGAGGAGCCGCGCGCGCGTCTTCGCCACGACGACCTCGCCGGCACGCACGGCGCGCTCCATCGTCGAGTAGCCGTAGTACGGCATGACGATGGCGAGCGACCGCGCCCCGGCGCGCGCGATGCCGCTCGCGAGATCGAACAGCTCGAGCCAGTCGACGTCCGACGCGGTGCCCCCGAGGACGACCACATCGCGGCCCCAGAGGTTCGACAAGATGCGCAGGTACCGCTCTCCGTCGGGGAAGTAGCGTCGCTCCGTCTGCCCTCGTTCGAAGTCTCCGGCCGCGAGGAACGACGGCTCGAGGTACTCGTAGGAGGGGATACTGAAGAGCAGCCGCGACATCCCCCCGTTCGTACCCCGCGAGCGGACGCTCCTGCAAACGATCTCGCACCGATAGCACTTCGTCGGTGCGCAAACGTGGGGCGGTGGTAGCTTTCGGATCGTCCGATGTCTTCTTCCGCGACCTCTTCTTCGAACCCCGCTTTTTCCCGCCGCCCCTCTTCGCGCCGCCGCCCCTCCTCGCGAATGGCGCGCGGGATCCTCTCCACCTTCGTCGTCCTGGCGGCGCTCTTCGCCTCCGGGTGCGCGAAAAAACCGACGATGCGGCTCAATCACGCCGAGGTCAACGGCGTCCGCATCGCGTTCCCGCCGAGCGTCGGCGTCATCATGACGACCGTCGTCGACGTCTACAACCCGAACTCGTACGACGTCGCGATCCGTGCGATGCGCGGGCAGATCGTCCTCGCCGATCGCTACATGCTCCCCATCGATTTCCGCGCGACCGGCGACGGTGTCTGGCTCGCGGCCGACGCGACGACGTCCGTGCGCATCCCCGTGACGATGCCGATGGACCTGGCGGTCGCGCTGCTCCGCGAATCGTTCGCGATGCCGACCATCCCGTTCCGCGTGACCGGCTCGGCCGACGTCACCGCGACGCGCACGTTCAAGATCGAGGGCGACGACTACAGCGTCGACGAGCGAGGCGCCTTCACGCGCGATCAGCTCCAGATCGCCGTCCAAGGCCTCGGCATCGGCTTCTGAGCGCTCCGCGACGCATCCGCCCATCCATCGCTCGCACCATCAATCGCTCGACGCGCGGCTCAATCCGTAGAACGAGCCGACCGGGCTCTGGGGGCGGAGCGCCGACGCGCTCGACGTCGGGTTCGAGGTCACGTCGCTCGTCGTCGTCGCGCCGAAGGCCTGGTTGAAGCCGAAGAAGAACGCGACGGGGTTGACGGGCGCGCTGATCCCGGTCTCGGGGAACGGCCCTCGGACGAGCGGGACGGCGACGTCGAAGCGGAACACGACGCGGTTGAGCTGCGGGATGAGGAGGCGGAGGCCGGCGCCCACGGACTGCTTCGCCGAGAGGGCGTCGAAGCCGTCCGCCGCGTCGCCCACGTCGTAGAAGGCGACGCCGCCGAGCTGGCACTTCAAGATCGACACCGAGGTCGATCGGTACTCGAGGTTGTAGAAGATCGTGTCCTTGCCGACGAAGAAGTTCGAGGGGTAGCCGCGCATGCGGTCGTCGCCGCCGGTGAACGTGCGCTGGCGAAGGTAGTTCCGGTAGCGGTTCAGGGCCGAGATGCTCGTGACGATGCGCCCGAAGCCGAAGCGCGGCGTCACGGCGATGAACGTGCCCGACACGGAGCCGTCGGTGATCGTGCCGTCCTGATCTTCGGTGATCGCCGTGACGCTCGCGCTCGCGAAGCCGTCGCCGAGCGCCACCGTGTAGCCGGCCTTCGCCGTGACGCCCAAGAACGTCCGCGACGAGCCGAGCGCGCGCGTGACCGGGTAGAAGCTCACGCTCACGTCGTGACCGAGCCGGTAGTCCTCCTGCAAAGCGAGCGTGTTGACGTCGAGCGTGCGGAGGTAGTCGTTCTGGAACGTCGCCCACGTGAGCGCCGGGTACACGCGCGTCTCGCCCACGGGGACGAATTTCTGGACGAAGTCCGCCGCGACCGCCGGCGCGTAGAGCGACAGATCGCCGGTGCGGTAGGCGTTGCTCGCGACGTTGAAGCTCAGGCCGAAATTGTTCTTCAGGCCCCAGCCGAACGACCGCGCGACCCCCACCCACGCGTTCACCGAGCGCGCGCGGTAGGCCGTCGGGATGCCGTCGTCGAGATCGGGCGAGAGCGGCGAATCGTAGGTCGCGAGCTGCGCGTTGACGTACCTGCGGAGCACGGACGACGAGGCCGACGCGTTGGCGCTCCACGCCCACGGCGTGCGCGTCGAATAGAGATCCTGGCCGACGCGCACCGAGCCGGCAGCGCCCTCGAGATCGCCGCTCCGCCGGTTGAAGATGGCCGTCGCCGCCGACTGGGCGCCGACCCACGACATGCCGAACCTGGGCACCTGGTATCCGGCGCCGAACGTCAGCGACTCGGGCAGGTACTGGAAATAGGTCGACATCGTGTGGTGCCGGCCGAAGAGGTTCGTCTCTTGCGGGACGAGGACGAACCGCTCGACGCCGCCGCGGGTCACCGCGACGTCGTACGAGAGGCGCAGGCTCCAGATGTCCTTCGTGATGACGAGGAGATCGACCGCCCCGTCCTTCGGCGCGCGGACAGGAACGATGAGGACGACGGAGACCTGGAAGGGCATGCGCGCGCGCATGTTGCGCGCCGTCTCGTCGGCGAGGATTTGCAGGTAGCGATCGCCCTCGTGGAGCAGCATCTCGCGGCGGACGACGTAGTCGCGCGTGGTCGCGTGCAGTCCGTTGAGCAGCTGGCGCACGTGGATGCCGGCGACCTCGTCCGGCACCGGATCGCGCGGCTCGAGGACCTCGAGCCGGTGGGTCTCGATGTGGCCGATCGTCTTGCCCTCAGGGGCCGGATCGATCTCCCGCTTCGTCGCGGCGAGGACGCGGTCGATCGTCTCGAGCTCGTACGGCGAGTACTCCGTCGCCCGCGAGATCGGCGCCTCCCCGCGCGCCTGCGACGGCACGACGAGCCCCGCGAGCGTGAACACCGCGGCGATCGCGCGCGCACGTCGCCCCGCGGATCGCCCCGCGCGGCGTCGCTCGTCGAGGTTCGTCGTCCGGCCCACGTTCGATGACCGCGACGCTCAGCGCCCTGCCGTGATCGTCGCGACCACGCCGAAGTGATCGCTCGGAAAGACGCCCTCGTCCGGCTCGTCGAAGCAGACGCGCGCTTCCCTCGGCTCGCCGCGCTGGGCGTCGTCGGGGCCGCGCACGAAGACGTAGTCGATCCGCCGCTCGGGCTCGCGCAGCATCCCCGCGAACGCGTTCCGCTTCGAGAACGTCGTTCCGACGCCCTCGCCCGCGACGCCGAAAGCATCTGCAAAGTACACACATTCGCCGCCGAGGCCCGTCAGTCCGCGGAGGAAGCGGATCTCGTCGGAGTCCGGCTCGGCGTTGAAATCACCGACGACGATGGGCGGGAAGCCCTCGAGCGGCGCGAGCCTCGCGACCGCGTCGGCGACGGCGCGGACCTGGAGCTGGCGCACGTGCCCGTGGTGGAACTTCCAGTTGAGGTGCGTGCAGAAGAACGGGATTTTCCCGAACGGCGAAGCGAGCTCCGCGAAGACGAGCGAGCGCGTCTCGTCGGTCCCTCCGTTCGGCAACGGGATCGTCTCGGACCGGAGGATCGGCCATTTCGACAACACGGCATTTCCGAAGGGATATCCGTGGTTTTCGGAGGCTTTTCCCCACGCGATCTCGTAGCCGAGCCCTTCGCTCACGAGCGCCGCTTGGTCGAACCCGTCGTGCCGGAGCACCTCTTGCAGACCGATGACGTCCGGTGCGAGACGGCCGAGCCCCGCGCGAATCGCGACGAGCCGTTCTTCCCAAGGGCCGAAACGATTCCAAATGTTGAAGGTCGCCACACGAAACGTGCGCATGTTCCCAATGTACCGGGGATGCAGTAAGTTTTCCCCCCGCTCGAAGGAAAACGGACATGACGCAAGACGAGGGCGAAAACACGGGAAATCTGCTCGATGCCATCGAGGAAGACTGGGACGTGTCCCGTCCTCGCGCGCCCGCCCCGGCGCTGTCGGCGCCGGATCTCGACCAGCTCGACACCGGCTGGGACGAGGACGACGAGGAGGAGGACGAGGACGATTTCGAGCTCCCCGACGAGCGCCTCGACCCCGTGGCCTACGCAGCGGCGCAGAAAGAACGGCAGGAGCGCCTCGCCCAGAAGCGCAAGCGGCGGCGCGAGAAGCTCGACGCCAAGCGGGCGAAGCAGAAAGATCGAGCGAACGCGACGCGGCAGAAGCAAAAGAGCAAGAAGCCGCGCGCGCAAGCGCCGAAGGAAGCCGCGCCGAAGCGTGTCCGCCCGAAGGCAGCGAAGGCGCGCGCGACGACGGGCCCCGTCGATTCCGAACGAAGCGCGAGCTCGGCGACGGCCGCGACGACGCCACGCGCTCCCCAAACCGCCGCGACGCTCTTCACGCGGACGAACGTGATCATGCTCGGCGTCGCGCTGGCCGTCGTCGTCGCGGCCGCCGTCTTCGCGGCGGTCATGGCGCGCTGAAGGCCGTCCGGGGCCGAAAACAAAAGCGATGGCGCCGGATCCGAAGATCATGGATCGCAGGCGGACCATGTCGTGAACGGCCGGGCCGAACGTCGCTCGTCACGCGGACGTTACCTCGCGACGTTCTCCGTCGAGCGACCTTCCGACAAGGCTCGTCTCGTGCTCGCCGAACGTCCGCGAAGCGCATACAATGAAGGACTCGAGCGCCCTCCTTTCCCTTTCGACGCACGTATGTCCATCCGATACGGCACGAGGCATGGCAACGCCGGAGCACGAGTCACACGACTCACACAGCTCGGCGTGCTCGCGATCGCCGCGGTCCTTTTCTCCACGGAGACCGCCCACGCGTTCTGCCGGTCGTCGACGTGTCGGAACACCGCGAAGTCCACGTGCCCGACGGACGACGACGGCTGCCCGTCGACGGGCGCGAAGCTCTTTTGGCCCACCAGCTGCCTGACGTTCGCCATGAACGCGCGGGGCACGGAGTCGCTCGATCCAGGACAGACGCGCGACGTCATCCAGAAATCGTTCGCGACGTGGAGCAACGTCGCCTGCGCCGAGGGCGGCTACGCCTCGCTCACGTTCGGCGAGCACGATCCGGTGCCCTGCGCGAAGAGCGGATTCAACGATCCGGGCCGCAACGTCAACCTGGTGATGTTCCAGGACAGCGATTGGAACTACCGCGGCATCGACGGGACGATCGCCAAGACGAGCGTGACGTTCAACGACAAGACGGGCGAGATCTACGACGCGGACATCGAAGTGAACGCCGCGTTCAACACCCTCACCATCACCGAGGGCCCCGTCGGCGCGGAGTACGATCTGCAGTCCGTCCTCACGCACGAAATCGGCCATTTCATCGGCATCGCGCACTCGCCGGACCCCACCGCGGTCATGTACTCGACGTACCCGCCGGGGAGCATCAACCGGGAGCTGAGCCCGGACGACGTCGACGCCGTCTGCGCCGCCTATCCGCCTGGCGCGACGCGACCGTGCAACACGGAGCCCGTCGGAGGGTTCGGCGCGACCTGCGAAGCGCCGCCGAAAGACGACGACGGTTGTTCCGTCGCGGCCCCCGGACCGCCATCGAGCGCCCCATCATCGGCCACGGGCACGACGCTTCTTTTGATAGGGTTGGGGACCGCGATCGCCGCGCGTGCATCGCGGCGTACTTGAGCTAGGAGATCCTTCATGTTGCGCACGAATCCGACGAAATTTCCTTTGCCGCGAACCAAGCGCGGCGCGCGCTCGTCGCTCGGCTGGGCCGTGTCCCTCGTCGTCGGAACGTTCGTGCTCGCACCGTTCGCCTGCACGTCGAACGGCGACGACACCGACAGCTCCTCCCTCATCAACTGCACGCCGAACGCGAACGTGTTCTGTCTCTGCGAAGACGGCGCGCGGGGAACGAAGCGGTGCGCCGCGAGCGGGCACGCCTTCGGGTCGTGCATGACGGGCCCCGGCGGCGTGTGCGCGCGCGAAATCCAGTCGGACGACACCAACAAGCCCGTCGACGACGCCGGAAACGTCATCGAACCCGACGACGCCGGCGACGGCGACGGCGAGGACCGCACGGTCCCCCCCACCAGCCCCATCGAAGCCTGCCCCGGCAGCGTCTTCGGCATCCCCGCGGACACGGACATCGTCGTCGAAGGAAACACGCTCGGCGCGACCGACGACGCCAAGGGCCAGGGGGCATGCAGCGTCGGCGATCAGGGCCCCGATCACGTCTACCGCCTCAAGCCGACGGGCAAGGGCTCGCTCAGCATCAAGGTGAAGGGCGAAGGCAGCATGAACCCGACGGTTTACCTGCGGAGCGCGTGCGAAGACGAGAGCACGCAGCTCAAGTGCGCCGAGACGACGGGCCCGGGCGGGACCGAGACGCTCCAGCTGAACGTCAAGACGGGCGTGGACTACTTCTTGTTCGTCGACAGCTCGGCGGGCAGCGAGGGCAAGTACACGATCACCGCGCGCCTGACGTCGGGGTTCTTCTGCGGCGACGACGACGTCAACACGAACGAAGCCTGCGACGACGGGAACAAGACCGAGAACGACGGCTGCTCGAACAGCTGCCAGCAACCGAACGGCGATCCGGCTTCGGGCAGCTCGTGCCCGGGTCATCCGGTCCATATTTGGCCGGGCAAGACCGTGTCGGCGACGGGCTCGACGACCTCGTACACGAACGCGTGGAAGAACACGGGAACGAGCTGCACGGTCAGCACGAACGAGCTCAACAAGTGGCCCGACCACACCTATCAGGTCGTCCCGCACGCCACCGGCACCCTGCAGGTCAAGCTGACGCCCGATCCGGCCGACAACTTGATGCTCGTCGCGCGCACGTCGTGCACCAACCCGCAGAGCCAGACGGACAAGATGTGCGCGAACAACGGGTCGACGGGCGAAGCCGAGACCATGTCGTTCCCCGTGACGAGCGGCACGCCGGTGTTCGTGGCCGTCGACGGCGCGGGCTCCACGGCGAGCACGAAGAGCTACAAGATCACGTTCGCCATCCAGTGATCATGAAGCGTCGGTCGCGTCTCCTGCTCCTCGGCGCCTTCTTCGTCGCTGCCTTCGCGACGGCCGCTGGGCTTTCGTGCGCGCCGAAGAGCGACGAGACGCCGTCGCAGCGATGCGTCCCCGGCAAAGAGTACTATTGCCGTTGCCCCGACCGCTCCGAGGGTCAGTGGGTCTGCCAAGAGGACTACACGTTCAGCGCGTGCGAGCCGTGCGATTCGCTGGATCCTCCTTCTCCGACGGGCTCGGCGACGACGGATCCGGATCCGCCCGACACCGATCCGCCCGACGCGGGGCCCGTCGCGAAGTGCGGCGACGGCGTCGTCCAAAAGGACGAGGACTGCGACGACGGCAACACGAACGAGACCGACGGTTGCAGCAGCGCCTGCAGGATCGCGGGCTCGACGCCCCCCGCGTCACGCTCCTGCCCCGGCCTCGATGTGCACGTGTGGGGGAAGCGAAAAGCGACCTACACCGGCTGGACGACCGGCTCGACGAACACGGGCAGCGCGTCGCCGCCGTGCTCCGAAGGCGGCAAGCAAGTCTCTGGCGAAGCGAACCCCGACCGCGTGTTCCACGTGTTCGCGCACGCCGCGGGGACGATGACGATCGCCACGCGCGGGGCGACGTTCGACCACTTCCTCTACGCGACGAACGAATGCAAAGACCGCGGCAAAGGCGAAGGCCCGAGCGCCATGCTCGCCTGCGCGAACGCGACGTCGACGAACGAAGGCGAGACGCTCTTGCTGCCCGTCGAACCCGACCAAGACGTCACGGTGTTCGTCGACGGCGCGGGCAAATCGGCCGGCAATTTCACGGTCGATTTTTCGATCGAGGACTGACGGGATGAGCGTGCGCGTGCCCCGCGTCGCGATGCGTGTGCCCGGTGTCGCGACGGGCGTGCGCGTCGCGGCGGCCGCGGTGCTTCGGTAGCGCGACGACCTCGACGCCGCCGTGCTTGACGCCGCGGGTCGCGAGGATTTGCTCGGCGACGCCGCGAAGCTCGTCGGACAGGCCGTTCATGATCGTCACTTCGAGGCAGTGGTCGTGGTCGAGGTGCACGTGCATCGTCGCCCGCACCTTCTCGCCGAGCTCGTGCTGGAGCTCGGTCAGGCGCTCGGTCAGATCCCGCACGTGGTGGTCGTAGACGACGGTGAGCGCGGCGACCGCGGGGACGCTCTCGGACACCTGCGAGCGCGTGACCTCGGCGCGCACGAGATCGCGAAGGACCTCCGAACGACTGCCCCCGCGCCGCTTGACGAGCGCGTCGAACGCGCGGAGAAGCGGCGCTTCCATCGCGACACCGAATCGAACCAGCCCGTCTTGGTCGGTCACGGACCGCATCCTACACCACGGCGACGGCCCCGTGCACGGCCGGCGGATCCCCGTCTTTCGGGCGGTGGCGCTGGTCAACGGAGGGCAGCTCGACTATCCAAAGGACGTGAAATTCGTCGATTCGTGCGACGTGGACGTCGTCGCGGGCAAAGGGGGCAACGGCGTCGTCGCGTTCCGCCGAGAAAAATTCATTCCGTTCGGCGGTCCGGCCGGCGGCGACGGCGGCAAGGGCGCGGACGTCGTGTTCGCGGCCGACGAAGGGATGTCGACCCTGCTCGATCTGACCTACGGACGCATGCTGCGCGCGCCGAACGGCGAGCACGGGCAAGGCAAGGATTGCTACGGGCGCGCGGGCAAGGATCTCGTCGTGCGCGTGCCGCTCGGGACGCAGGTGTTCGACCGCGAGACGGGCGCGCTGCTCTTCGACGTCGACGAAGCGCACAAGCGCGTCGTCGTCGCGCGCGGCGGCAAGGGCGGCCGCGGCAACATCCACTTCGCGACGCCGTACGACCGCGCGCCGCGCCGCGCCGAGCCTGGAGAAGCGGGCGAAGAGCGAAAGCTGCGGCTCGAGCTCAAGGTGATGGCCGACGTGGGGCTCTTGGGCTTCCCGAACGTCGGCAAATCGACGTTCATCCGCGCGTGTTCGCGTGCCCAGCCGAAGGTCGCCGACTACCCGTTCACGACGCTCACGCCGCACCTCGGTGTCGTGCGCGTGGGCGACGAGGCCACGTTCGTCATCGCGGACATCCCGGGGCTCATCCCGGGCGCGGCGGAGGGCGCGGGGCTCGGGCATCGGTTCTTGAAGCACGTCGAGCGATGCCGCGCGCTCTTGCATCTGGTGACGCTCGACATGGCCGACGACCGGGATCCGCTCGCGGACTACGACGCTCTTCAGCGCGAGCTCGCGGCGTTCGATCCGGAGCTCGCGGCGAGGCCGCAGATCGTCGCGATGACGAAGGCCGATCTGCCGGAGGTGCGCGAGGCGTTCGTGCGCGTGAAGAAGGACTTTGCGGCGCGAGGCATTCCGCTCCGGCTCGTGTCGGCCGCGACGAACGAAGGCGTGCGCGAGCTTTGCGTCGACCTGTACAAGCTCGTCACCGGACGCGCGCGCGTCGAAGATTGGGAGCTGCCGAGCGCCACGACGAAGGCCGCGAGCACGACGGAGAGCGTGGCCGCGGAAGGGACGCGCGCCGTGAACAAAGCGGCCTCGAAGAAGAAGACGGGCGCGACGAAGAAGACGGGCGCAGCGAAGAAGACCGCGGCCAAGCCGGCGACCTCGAAGAAGGCCGCGACCGCCAAGAAGAAAAAGGTGGCGGCGAAGAAGACCGCGGCCAAACCGGCGACCTCGAAGAAGGCGGGCGCGAAGAGGACGACGAAGGCGAAGGCGACCGCCAAGAAGAAGGCGGCAACGAAGAAGACGGCGAAGACGAAGGCCGTCACCAAGAAGAAGGTGGCCGTCACCGCGAAGACACCTCGCCGAACGTCGTCGAAGAAAGCGGCCGTGAAGCGCCCGTCGAAGAAGACGGCCGCCAAGAAGAAGGCGACCACAAAGACGATGACCACCAAGAAGAAGGTGGCGACGAAGGCTCGTCCCGTGCGTTCGCCGAAATCGAAGAAGCGCTGACGGAGGGCACCGTTGGGCACGCCGACCGAAGAGCCGACCCCGCGACGACTGCGCCACGCGCTCGAGCAAGGGGACGCGCCCGTCAGCGCCTTCGCCACGCAAGCCATCGCGTTCGCCGCCGCGCTCGCGGTCGTTCCGGCCGGCGGACTCGCGCTCTCGAACCGCGCGAGCTCCGAGCTCCGGGCGGCGATCGCGCAAGCCGCCTCCCCTTCGCCGACGATCGCGTTCTCCCCTTCGGTCGTCGGCTCGGCCGTCGTCGGGTTCGTGGCCCCCGTCGTCGGCGTCGCCGCCATCGCGGCCGTGATCGGCGCGATCGTCCAATCGGGCGGCAAGTTCGCCCCAAAGAAGCTCGCGCCGAGGCTCGATCGCCTCGATCTCTCCGCGGGGTTCGCGCGCGTCTTGTCCAC
>JBGAHN010000121.1:0-17799 GCA_044226145.1 Labilithrix sp.
CCGCCGGCGAGCGCCGACACGACCGCGATGCCCGCCATCTTCCAGCCGACCGCCGTGATCCCTTCCATGGGCGTCGAGCCGCCGCCCGAGGGAGTCCCGCGCGCTTTGGAGGTGCCCGTGGACGGCGCGTCCGGATCCGGTGGAGGGTTCGACGCGGCCCGCGAGCCAGTATCGGTCGGTGCGTCGCCCGTCTCTCCGCGCGGATCGAGGGGAAGGTGGCGCTCGACGCCCGACCAAATGTCCGTCATCACGTCGGCGCTCGGCCCCTCGCGCCTGCGCTCGACGTCCAGGAGCGCGTCGACGAGCGCATCGAGCTCCTTGTCGTCGACGCTACTCATGGCCGCTCCTCTTCCGTAGCCGCTGAACGGCTTGACGGAAATCTTGGCGTGCCAGGCGCAGCCGCGAATAGGCGGTGTTGAGCGGAATCTCGAATTGAAGCGCGATTTCGGGGACGGCGACCTCGTCGATGTCCGCCAGGACGAACACCGCGCGCCGTTCGATGGGGACGGACTCGAGGGCGCGGAGGACCAGATCGCGATCCTCCAACACCGTCACGTGCCGGTCCAAGTCGACTTTCGGATCCGCGATGTCGACGGCGGTGTCCAGCTCTCCGACGAGGTGTTCGCGCTTGGTGCGCTCGATGTGACGCAGCGCCATCCGGTACGCGATGGTGAAGAGCCACGGCCGAATGGGGCGCGACGGATCGTAGCTCGACAGGAGCCGATGCAGCGAAAGGAAGAACTCCTGCGTGAGGTCTTTGAGGTCCGCATCACGGACGCCGAGGCGCCGGAACGTGTTCCACACGTAGTGGCCTTCCGCCTTGAACACGGTCGCGAGGTCAGGGACCGGAGTATCGCTCGCGGTTCGGGGCGTCGCTTCGACGTCCGTGTCCTCCGGGAGGCTCTTGGGCGGCCCTTCGCTCATGTTCAGAACGCCGCGAGGACGCCCAGCGAAGCCGTGCTCGCGACCGGCCCGGAGCTCCAACGTTCGACGCCGCGAACGACCAAATGCACGCGCGAGATCGCGAGAGCGCCGTCGAGGTACGCGAACGCGACGAGCGGTCCTGCGAACCGAAATTCGACCCCCACCCGTGCGCCGGCGGAGGCCCAGAGGGAGTTGTCGCGATCACGGCCCTCGATGCCGACGCTCTTGCCCGACAGCGTCCCCACGGCGCCGACGGGACCGAGCCTGACGGGGCCGAAGGTCGCGTGAGGAAAGAGCTCGAAGAGCAGCAGCGACGTCGAAACGCCGCTCCCATCGTCGGCGATCGCCGACGCCGGCAGATCCCATCGACCTCCGAAGTCGATGCCCCAGCGCGCGCGTTCGGCGCCGACGACGATGCCGACGCCGGCGTTCGGGCGCGGCGCACATCCGAGGCAGCCCAACGTGCGGGCGCCGACGCGGATGCGCCAGGTCGGGGATGGAAACGAGGGGAGGAGGACCTGCGCTTTCGGCTCGCTGGGCTCCTGGAAATCGAGGGAGCGCGTGGCACCCGGCGGGGGGCTCGGCGGGACGTTCTCCGCCGTCCGCTTCCCGGCGAAAACGGCGCGTGGATCGAGGAGCGTCGCAGCGGTCAGCGCCGCGACCTCCGCGAGCTCGGCGCAATCGCCGCTCGACGAAACGCGCGTGCGTTCGACGGCGGGGGCGTCGGGGCGCTCGAATCGAACCACGGCCTCGAGCGTCTTGCCGTTCGTTCGGATCGCGATGAGGAGGTGCCGATCGGACGAGGGCACGATCGGCTCGTACCCCAACCGAACGGCGATGCTCCGCGCGATGGCATCGGCCGACGGGCAATCTTTCCGTTCGATCGGGTGCGTGTACTCCATCGCGGCGAGCGTCCGCTCGGACTCCGCCGCGGCGGAGGAGAACGTCTTCGAGAGGACCGCGGCACTCATCGCGGTCGCCACGCCGACGCTGCGAGGAGTGCGGTATGCGCGGATTCGACGCGGCTCGCGCGTCGGCCTCCGAAGAGGGCGGCGATTCATTTCGAATGCTTCTCGGTAAAGGTGGATTCGCGGCGTCGACCTCGATCCGCGCGGGTTGGACGAAGTCGACGCCGAATCCTTCAAACGTGGACTGCCTCGCGGGTCGAATCGCTGTGCGAATCAGGACGCGATTCAGGCGACGGCGTGAACGAAGCCCGATCGAGCTCGAACGCCGGAGCCGGTGCGTTCCATTCCCTCGTCACTTCGAAGCGCCCACGGTGCAGATCTGTTTGCCGATCTTCTTGAGTCGATCGAGCTGATCCGTGCCCGTGCATTTTTCGACGTCGGCGGCAGAGGCGTTGTTGAACGCCGTCGCGCAGCTGCTCCCCAAGATCGTCGAACAGGCGTTGCCGGGAGCCTCGGACTCGCCGAGGCACCCTTCGTAGTCGTTCGCCGAGCACGTGCTGCACGCCGACGCCTGGCAAATGGAGTAGTCCATGCCGTTCTTGGCGCACTCCGGCTTGCCGATGACCGCCGCGAGGCAGCTATAGCCCGCCACGATGGCCGTTTCTTCGTCGATGGCGACGTACACCGGGTAGGGGCGTGCGCCGCCGTTCGTGTCGACGAAGCAGTCGAAGCACTTCGGGGCCGCGGACTTCTGGGCGTCGCAGGTCGCGTCGGTCGCGCTCGGACCGAAGCAGGCGTTCACGAGGGCATCGACCTGCGCAGCGGTGCACCGGTTGGCCGGACCGACGCCCGTATACGGGGTGTTGCTGATGGCGTCCGTCGGCGAATAACACGCGCCGCCGGACCCTCCACCGTCGCTGGCATCCGGCGGATCACCGCCGCCGTCTTTGGCGCCTCCCTGGAGGCAAGAAAGGAGAGCGAGCGATTCGTCCGAACAACTTTCGGTGGTCGCGTCACCCTCTTCGTCGCACGTGAAAGTGGCGGTCGTTCCGCACGTGAGCATCGCGTCGGCGGTCTTCTTGCACGCCGCTGGGACCTTGCTTCGCGTGCTCTCGCATTTCGCGAGGCAGTCGCTCTTCGTCGGCGTCGCGCACCCGGCCTTCAGGCTCTGCGTGCAGTACCGGTCGCAAAGCGAGCCGCCCGTGCCCGCGTCCTTGGTGGTACCGTCGTCGTCGTCATCGCCGTTCTTTCCGGCGTCGTTCGACGACGACGTTCCAGCGTCGTCGAGGATCGTCGACACGAGGGTCGTCGACGAACATGCCACGGCGGCCGAGATGGCCGCCAAACCAAGACCTGTGAGTAGATAGAAGACCTTTGCACCCATCACGATGGATGGACGGCGACGAGCTCGTTCCGTCATGCTTTTCGCGGCTCGCTCGATTTCGTCCCATCCGGGCGTCGATCGATCGATGGCGCGGCGCGTGAACGATCGAGATACAGCCGCGAAACGGCGCTCACGCAAAAACTGCGCGTCCTTAACGGCTACGCTTTTCTTTCGCGCCGTCGGACGATTGCGCGAGATCTTCGAACGATCACGCGAGCCCGGCGGCGGCGTGGTCCGTGACCCACGTGAGCGAGCCGCGGAACGTGCGAACGATGCGTGCCGGTGTCTGGTCGAGCGAACCTTCGGCCGACCACACGCGCTCGAGCGCCGGGCGTTTGTTCGCGCCGAGCACGAGGACGAGGCTCGCCCGCGTCCACGCGAGCGTCGGCGTCGTCAGCGTGAGCCTCGCTTCGTGGCCGACTCCGGCGGGGACGTCGCACACGACGCGATCGTCGACGTGCACCGTGGGCTCGCCGGGAAAGAGCGACGCGACGTGCCCGTCGTCGCCGATGCCCAGCACGGCGAGATCGAGCCTCGGGACGTCGCCTTCTTCGCTCGCCACGAACCGGCGGAGCACGTGCGCATAATCCCGCGCGCTCGCGGCGAGATCGGGCGCCTCGCCGATCATGCGATGGATGTTCGCCTCCGGGATGCCGGCCGGATCGAGCAGCGCACGCTTCGCGCCGCCGAAGTTGCTCCGCGCGTGATCCGGTCCGACCGCGCGCTCGTCCACCCAGAACACGTGCACCTTGGTCCAATCGAGCGGCTCACGCGAGAGCCGCTCGTACGCCACGACCGGCGACGAACCTCCGGAGAGCGCGATGGAGCACGTCCCCCGCGCGTCGATCGCCTCGCGCAGGATCCGAGCCATGCGGAGCGCGGCCTCCTCGGCGGCGTCGCTCGGCCGCGGCGCGGCGATCAGCGTTCCCGGAACGACGTTCGTGCCCATGGCGCATCCCCTCCGTTCGTGCGTGGCGGTTTCAATCGACGGTCAGCCCGTCCTCGACGATTTGTTCGGCCAGCGCGACGGACTCGTCGAACGCCGGATCGTGCGATTGCCGGTGCAGCGTCCGCTCGAGCCATTTGGCGGCTTTGTTCGCGCCGAGCCGCACGCGTTGCTCGATCGGCGGCGCCCCCGACATCTCCGACTTCCAGAGGATCATGTCGGCGTCGGGCGTCGTCCCGAGCAGATCCGTGCGGCCGCTGCCGAGCGCGCGCTCGATGGTCCCCTTGAGCTTCGCGTCGCCCTCGCTCGCCTCGACGACGACCGCGGCGAGCGTCTTCGGTGCGACGCCGGGCGGGCAGGGGACCGAGCCGAGATCGATGCCGACCTGTCCGCCGTCCGGGCGCCGGAAACGAAGCGTCCCGCCGAGCCGCGACGTCCTCCACCCGAGCCGCGTCGCGAGCCACCCGAGGAGGAGCGCGGCCTCCGGACCGAGCGGCGCCCCGTGATCGGAGGCCTGTTGGATCTCGACGCGCGCGATCTTCGACGCGAGCTCCGTCACCGTGCGATCGTCGAAGAAGCGGGCGAGGAGCTCTTGCCACGGCGCGAGCCTCGTCCATGCGATGTCGGCGACGTACGGACGGGTCGGCTGCTTGCGCGCCCAGCTCGCGACGTGGAGGAGCGACGAGAGCGACGTGTACTCGCTGTCGAGGATGATCCGGTTGGCGTCGTTCGCCAGGTCCTCGAACACGGGATCGTCGACGTGCACGCGCCCGAGCCAGACGAGGACCGTCGGGATCTCGGGGACGAGGAACGCCTCGATCGCGCTCGACGATCGGACGCACGCGTTGCCCGTCGCCGTGAGCCGCACGCGCTCGGAGCAGATCTTCTTCGCGTCCTCCGCGGAATACACGGCCGACGCCTCGCCCGTGAGATCGTCGCCGGGCTCGTCGGGCTCGATCGACGCGACGATCGCCCGCGACGGGATGACCGCCGTGACCTCGTCGACGACGGGCAGGTAGCGGTCGAGCATCGCGCGCGAGCCGGCGATGACCTCGAGGTTCATCGTGCACACCCGCGATTGCAAGAGGCCGCCCGGCTCGACGGGCGTCTTCCACATCGCCCGGAGCTCCTTCTCGAGCCCGCGGATGAGGCTCGCCGCCTTCTCCGCGCCCGGCGCCGGCGGACGAACGCTCGCGCGTCGCTCTTCGGTGCCGGTGCTCACGGCTTCCTCCACCGCCGTCCGTCGCGCGCGATGAGATCGTCGGCCGGCTCCGGTCCCCACGCGGCGGCGCGCTCGCCTCGGCCAGCCATGCCCCGATGACCTGGTCGAAGAACGCCCACTGCTCTTCGACCTCGTCGCGCCGCGTGAAGAGCGTCGCCTCGCCGCGCATCGCGTCGAGCAAGAGCCGCTCGTACGCCTCCGGCGTGTTCGAGCCGAACGCCGTCCCGTACCGGAAATCCATCGCGACGTCGCGGAGCACGGTCTGCTGCCCCGGCTCCTTCGTCGTGAAGCGCAGGGCGATGCCCTCGTCGGGCTGGATGCGCATGGCGAGCACGTTCGGCGAAATCCCGCCGTCGGGCACGCGGAACAGCCCGTGCGGCACCTTCTTGAACTGGATCGCGATCTCCGTCACGCGCCGCGCGAGCCTCTTGCCGGCGCGCACGTAGAACGGCACGCCGCCCCACCGCCAGTTGTCGACGAAGACGCGCATCGCCACGAACGTCTCCACGCGCGAGTCGCTCGCGACGTCTTCTTCTTCGCGGTAGCCGTCGACCTCGTCCCCGCGGACGTACCCGCGCGCGTACTGCCCGCGCACGACGTTCTCTTGCACGAGCGAGCGCTCCATCCGCCGCAGCGAACGCAGCACCTTCACCTTCTCGTCGCGCACCGCGTCCGCCGACAGCGAGATCGGCGGCTCCATCGCCGTCAGGCAGAGCAGCTGCATCAGGTGATTTTCGACGATGTCGCGCGTCACGCCCGTCTGCTCGTAGAACTTCCCGCGCCCCTCGACGCCGATGTCCTCCGCGACCGTGATCTGCACGTGGTCGATGTGCTCGCGGTTCCAGAGCGGCTCGAACAAGCTGTTGGCGAACCGGAACACGAGCAGGTTCTGGACGGTCTCCTTGCCGAGGTAGTGGTCGATGCGGAAGACCTGCGCCTCGTTGAACGTCTCGGCCACCGTCTCGTTCAATGCGCGCGCGCTCGCGAGATCGTGCCCGAAGGGCTTCTCGATGATCACGCGCGTCCACGGCGCCGACTTCGACTCGGGGCTCACGTGCGGTGCGACGAGCCCGGCCGTCTTGAGGTTGCGCATGATGACGCCGAACTCGCTCGGCGGCACCGCGAGGTAATAGAGCCGGTTTTTGCGCGTGCCCCGCTCGGCGTCGAGCTGTTCGAGGTGGGCCTTGAGCTCGGTGTACGTCTTGGCGTTCTCGAAGGTGCCCGGCACGTAGCTGATGCCCCGCTCGAAGTCCTCCCACACGCCCTCGTCGATGGGCGTCCGCCGCGAGAACTCGGACACGCCGGCCTTCATCTCGGCGCGGAAGTGCTCGCTCGTCTGCTCGCGCCGCGCGACGCCGACGACCGCGAACCCGCTAGGCAGCGAGCGGCTCACCGCGAGGTTGTAGAGTGCAGGCATCAGCTTGCGGCGCGTGAGATCGCCCGAAGCGCCGAAGATGACGACGGCGCACGCGTCGCTCGTTCGATCCTCGACGAGGCCTCGCCGTAGAGGGTTTCGGTGGGTCGTCACGGAACCTCCCAGAATGGTCGAAGTAAGGGGAACGTCAGGCTTTCTTGACGGCGTGTCCGCCGAATTCGTTCCGGAGCGCGGAGAGCACCCGGAGCGAGAGCGCGTTTTCTTTGCGCGACGAAAACCGCGCGAAGAGCGACGCGGCGATCGTCGGCACGGCCACGGCGTGGTTCACCGCCTCGTTGACGGTCCAGCGGCCTTCGCCCGAGTCCTCGACGTACGCCTTGAGCCCCTCGAGCTTCGGATCTTTGTCGAACGCGCGCTCGGCGAGCTCGAGCAGCCAGCTCCGGACCACGCTGCCGTGGTTCCACACCTTCGTGACCTGGCGCAGATCGAAGCCGAAATCGGTCGCGTCGAGCAGCTCGAACCCTTCGGCGTACGCCTGCATCATCGCGTACTCGATGCCGTTGTGGACCATCTTGACGAAGTGTCCCGCGCCCGCCTTGCCGAAATAGCCGAGCCCGTCCTTGGGCGCGAGCGTCGTCAAGATCGGCAGGACGTGGTCGTAGGCCGTCCGCTCGCCGCCGACCATCAGGCAATAGCCCACCTCGAGGCCCCAAACGCCGCCGGAGGTGCCGGCGTCGAGGAATCGGATCTTCTTCTCTTCGAGCTCGTGCGCGCGGCGCATCGAGTCGCGGAAGTTCGAGTTGCCGCCGTCGATGACGACGTCGCCGGCGTCGAGCAGCTTGCCGAGCTCCGCGATCGTCGCCTCCGTCGGGACCCCGGACGGGACCATGACCCACACCGCGCGCGGCGCGCTCAACTTGGAGACCGCATCTTCGAGCGAAGCGGCGCCCTTCGCGCCGTCCGCCGCCGCGCGTTCGACCGCGGCCGCGTCCCGGTCGAAGGCGACCACGTCGTGCCCCCCGCGGACGAGGCGCTTGACCATGTTCCCGCCCATCTTGCCCAAGCCCACGATCGCGATCTGCATTCCGCTCCTCCTCCGGTTTCGCTCGCCGTGCCGGCCCCGCGCGCTCGCGGCTCGCCTTCGCTCCGTGCGTGATCTTCGACGCGACCTTTTTTACACGCATGAGCCGTGAGGCGATACCGGCTTTGGCCGCCGTTCGGGGAACGCGCGACGAAACGCGCCCCGAAACGCGACCGAGATGCGCGCACGGGCCTTGCCTCGAACGCAAGGGTGCTTAGGTTCTGCGTATGCAAAACGGAGCCCAAACAGCCCAATCCGGGCGTCTGCTCGGGTTCGTTCGCGTCGTCGTCGGAGGTCATATTTGCGATCTCCCGGTCCAGGCCGTCTCGATCGGCAAGGACGGGGACAACCACGTCGGCGGGTTCTTCGCGCACGACGACCAGATCGGGATCCTCGTCGACGGCGACGCGTCGCCGACCGACGTCCAATCTCAAATCGAGCGCGCGACGGCCGACGCCGTCCGTCACCTCTCGCGGCGCTATCTCAGCTAACGCTTCCGTCCGTCGCCCCGCGCGAACGTCGGCGGGAAGAGGCGCGCTCGGTTCCGTCGACGAAGATCGGCGCGGAACCCGAGCGCCGTGACGTGCCCTCGTGCCCGCCGTTTGCGAAGGCGAGGGTCGCCTTTCGACGGCGCCCCTCCGAGTCTCCGTCCGTGATGCGGATGCGAATTCGAAACGCGCGATTGCAGTTTTGAAGTCTCGAAAGGGGCGTTTCGCCTCGTCAGGCGGACCTGAACCCGCGTTTTTTGCGGCTATTTCGAGGATTCACAGAGTTGGCTCTGCCGATGCAATGAAAGCGGAGGCCCCTGTCTATCCGCATTCGGACCTCGTTCGGTTTCGAGGCGATTTGGGATGGGGAGCGATGCAAACGTCGACACGTTTTTTCCGAATGCCCAAGGTCGAACACGAGCGACGCGACCGCCTCTTCCGTCATCGAAACTCTCGGAACAATTCACCAGCCCCATGCGTCTCATCGAACGAAAAGGACGTTCGCCTTCTCCATCGACGGGCGATCGTTCGGAACGAGCTCTCCTTACCCACGGGTCGGAACGTGCTCGGACGGGGGCGCACGCAGCTCTGTCACCCCAGCACTCAGGAGTACCGTCATGAACTCGGTTTTTGATCCGAACGTTTCCACCACCACGTCGGCTTCGGAGACGAAGCGCGAGGAGCTTTCCACCCCGACGCCCGAGGCGCGTCCCCGCCGTCCCCGCGGTTTCGCCGCGATGGACCGGAGCAAGGTCAGCGAAATCGCCAGCAAGGGTGGCAAAGCAGCACACGCGGCAGGAACGGCACACCAGTTCACGAGCGACGAAGCCCGCGCCGCCGGTCACAAAGGAGGCGTGGCTCCCCACGTTCGCCGCGGACGAGGACCGCGCGTCGCCCCTTCGACCCCGTCGTCCGGCGAGTCGAGCAAGGAAGCCAAGTCGAACGGCTGATCGCCGGCCTCGAATTCGGGCTTTTTTTGGACGTCGTCGGAGATTGGCGGTAGTGCACCGGTGTGAGCGCGCTGCCGCCCGTGCGGGTGCATCATCCCCATGTCGACGTCCGCGACGATTGCCTGTCGGGCAGCCCCGTCGTTCGCGGGACGCGTGTGCCGGTACGGCGTCTCTGGGCATGGCACCGGCGTGGTGTGACGGTCGAGACGCTCGTGAAGCGGTACCCGGCGCTCGGACCCGCCCGCGTTCTGGGGGCGCTTTCGTTCGCCTACGACAACCAGGAGCTCATGGCGGCGGATCTCGCGCGTGAACAGGCGATGCTCGACGCGGAGGAGGCTGACAAGGTCCCGGGTGCGATGGAGCAGACGAAATTGCCGTTCGATCCGGGACGCAGGTAGGGCGAGCGAGTACGTGTAGGGCGGAGGCGCGCAAAGGTTGCGCGGACGCGAGCACCGAACGTGAACGCCGGCGACGGGCGCGCAGATCCTTCGGGGGTCTCGTGCGTCGAAGGCGATCACCATGCCGCCCGCACACGAGAACGAGGGGGACCGAGAAGGCTCGGAGATCCTCCCGGACGCCGTCTCCGAAACGTCGGTCGAAGGACCGAAGGACCCGAGCCCCGCGACGAACGACGCCGCGACGAACGATGGCGGTTCGGCCGTCGTGGAGGTGGCGCGCACGGCCGACGCACCTGCGCTCCCGGTCGGCCTTTGGATCGGCCTTGCGTGCGGCGTCGTGATGATGGCGGCGCTCTTGGTCTTCGGTCGTCCGAAGAAGGCGGCGGGGGAGATCCTCGTCGCGTCGGCTGCCGGCGGTGACGTGGCGCACGCCGAAAGCAAGCTCCCGATCTCGGAGGAGAGGACGAAGGCCGCTCCGGCGGGAGACGACGACACGGACGACGGTGAGGCCATGGGAGGCATCGGCCAACTGCTCGCGCGACGGCCCGGCAAATCGGAGGACAAGGAGCGCGCGGTCCGTCTTTCGCGGCACGCCGTCCTCGCGCGCGTCGCGGGCAACGTCGCGCGCACGGAGATCGATGAGACCTTCACGAACGACACGGACGACGAGCTCGAAGGCATCTACCGCTTCCCGTTGCCTCACGGCGCGCAGATCGAGCGGCTCGCCCTCGAGGTCGACGGGAAGCTCGTCGAAGGCTCGTTCGTCGATCGCGCGAGGGCCTCGGCGATTTGGCGGGGAGCGCTCCACGCCGCCGCGCCGAAGGCGCCCAAGCCCCGCGAAGAAATCGTATGGGTTCCGGGACCTTGGCACGATCCGGCGCTTCTCGAGTGGACGAGCGGAGGGCGCTTCGAGCTTCGCGTCTTTCCGATCCCGAAGCGCGGCTCGCGGCGCATCGTCGTCGCGTACACGGAGATCGTCGCGCCGTCCTCGGGCGTGCGGCGCTACGTGTACCCGTTGCCGCGCGGCGCCGGCGCGCCCACGATCGACGAGGTTTCGTTCGACGCGCAAATCGTCGGGCACGACGCGGCGAGCGGGATTCGCGCCGCGGGCTACCGCTTCGACCAGCGCACGGAGGCGTCGACGGAGAAGCTGTCGATGCATGTCCGATCGTTCGTCCCCGCGGGCGACTGGACGATCGACTACGCGCTCTCCGATCGCGATCGCGATTGGACCGCGTGGGGGTACCGCGCGCCGTCCGACGAGCGGGGTTCGGCGAGCGGCGACGACGCGTTCGTGGCGATCGCCTTGCGGCCGACGTGGCCGAAGCCGGTCGACACGAGGGCGCGCGACGTCGTCCTCGTCGTCGACGCGGGGCGCTCGATGTTCGGTGAACGCTTCGCGCGCGCGAGAAGCCTCGCGATCGCGCTGGTGCGCCGCGCGGATCCGCGGGACCGCGTGGCCGTGCTCGCGTGCGACGTCGTTTGCCGCGCGCTCGACGGCGGCTTCGTGACGCCGGGGGAGAGGTCGGCGCGCGACGTCGAGGCGTTCCTCGCCAAGACGACGCCCGACGGCGCCAGCGATCTCGTGGCGGCCGTGCGCGAAGCGCTTGCCGTGCCCGGACGCGATCGCGCGCGCGACTCGCGCATCGTCATGATCGGAGACGGGGTGGCGAGCGCGGGGTACCGCTCGCGGGAACGAATGGCCGCGGCCGTGCGGGACGGGGCGACGGATCCGAGCGTCGAGATCGTGACCGTGCCGGTCGGCGCCGACGCGGACGCGCCCGCCATGGAGGCGATCGCGCGCGCCGGGGGAGGGGCGGTCGTGCCGTACGGATCGGGGAGAAGGACGAGCGACGTCGCTCGGGAGGTGCTCGACGTGACGTCGGGCGCGATGCTCCGCGACGTGTCCCTCGCGTTGCCCGACGATCTCTACGACGTCGCCCCTCGGGAGATCGGATCGGTTCGTCCTGGCCAGGAGGTGATCGTCACGGCGCGTGCGCGTCGCTCGGAGATCTCGGGGGACGTCCGCCTGAAGGGCACGGTCGCCGGCGCGCCGTTCGAAGCCACCTACGCGGTCCGCGCGACGGCGACGACCGACCGCGCGAACGCGTTCGTGCCGAGGCTGCACGCGGTCTCGCGCATCGCCGACGCGGAGCGCGACGGAACGGAGGAGGCGAAGGGCGCCGCCATCGCCCTCTCGAAGCGCTATGCCGTCCCGTCCCGGTGGACGTCGCTCCTCGTCTTGGAGAGCGAGGCGATGTTCACCGCGTTCGGGATCGAGCGCACGTCGACTCAGCCGTCGTGGACGGGCGACGAAGCGCCGGAGGCGGAGATGGCCGAAGCCTCGAGGTCGTCCGCCGCGGGCGGCTCCGCCGCGTTCACGGACCTGGCGTCGGGCGTCCGGAGCGAGTCGTCCCCGCGCGCCCGCGCCTTCGACGACGCCGCGGAGCCTAAGAAGGCGGCGCGCGCTGCGTCGTCGTTGGGACGCGTGGCGCCGTCGCCGACGATGGCGCCTCCGTTCGTGCCGCCGCCTCCGGTGGACCGCCCGGGGCGCTACATGAAGAAGACGTACGTGCGCCGGGCCACGATCGCGGCCGCGGGCGCGACACGCGGCGAGCTGGACAAACTCGACGCGGCGCGGGAAGCCGTGATGCGCGCGCCCGACGAGCGCGCCAAACGCAAGGAGTTTGCGCGGCTCCTTTCGCGGGGTGGTCGCCTCGACGAGCTCGACGACGTGCTCGCGGCGTGGGAGACGCGGGATCCGTTCGACGTCGACGCGCTCCTCCTCCGCGCCGACGCCGCCGGTCGACGCGGGGATCGCGAAGCCTCGCTCCGCATCGCCACCGGAGCGCTGTCGTCGCTCGCCTTGTCGGACGACGACGCGTTCACGCTCGCCACGACGCTCGCGCGTTCGTACGAGCGCGTCGGGGACGCGTCGGTGGCGTGCGCGCTCCGCATCACGGCCGCCGAGCTCAAAGGGAGCGACGCCGACGCCCGCGCGCGCGCCCTCCTGTGCGAGCGTCGCGCGGGACGCACCTCCGCCGCCGATCGCTGGCTCGATGGGCTCGACGGAGCGCGTCGCCGGGCCGTCGAAGGTGCGCTCGCGCACGTCGACGACGCGCCGGCCGCCCCTTCGTCGGCCACGATCGTCGTCTCCGCGAAATGGGAGGACGGCGCGGACCTCGATCTCTCGATCGTCGACCCGTCCGGGCGTCGCGCCGCGGCCGCCACGCGGCTCAAAGGCGCGCGCGCCGCGGGAGCGACCTCACGGGATCACGAGACGATCGGCCTGTCGACGGGCGAAGCCGGCCCCTTCCTCATTGAGATCTCGCGTGCGGGAGGGGAAGGGCCCACGCGCGTCCGCGGCGAGCTCGAAGTCCGTGCGTTCGGCAAGACGAAGACGCTGCCGTTCGTCGTGACGACCGGCGCCGAGCGGATCGCGCGGCTCGACGTCCGGTGGGACGTCGAGCTCATCCCCATCGACGGCCTCGGCCGCTTCGACCGCCTCGATCCGTCGCCGCGTCCGCCGACGCCGCCAATTCGCCCCATGCGGCGCGATCCCGTGATCTTCGGCCCCTGACGAGCGACGGAGGAGCCGCGCGCGGATCAGTCCGACGTGTCGACGACGCGGGCGAGGACCTCGAGCGCATCGACGACACGGGCCCGCTCGCCGCGGGGGAGCTTCTCGAGCAACGACGCGAACGCCGCGGACGAGCCGCCGCCCACGGACTGCGCCGCACGGCGCCCGCGGGGAGTCAGGCGAATGTCCGTCTGACGGCCGTCGTCGGAGCCCTTCTGGCGCACGACGAGCCCCGCCCGCTCGAGACCGCTCAGGTTGCGGCTGGCGGTCGAGGGATCGATGCCCAGAAGGGTCGCGAGGGTCGACGTCGAGAGGGCGCCGCGCTCCGCGATGAGCTGAAGGGTTTCTGCTTGTTGGGGGGTCACGTCACCAGCCCGCGCGCGCTCTCGGGCGATGCGCCCAAGGCCACGAGCAAGAGATGCGAGCGCACGCGCGAACCTGTCCTGGTCGGCCATGGTAAGAGCCCCTGTACTCTACAAGTCTTGCCGGCGCGTCAAGCCTCGAGTTTGGTCCTTCCCCCGAACCCCACGTTTTTCGCGCGTTTACTGGACCGTTCAATCGGCCCGCCGCCGCGCGATCGCGCGCAGGTACCTCTGCCGGCGCACCTTCGAGCCGAACCGTTTCGTACGGTCGACCTCATTTCCCGTGTCGCCGGCGTCGCGCGCTCGCGGATTGCATTTCGATGATCTTCGGTTAACGCTGCTGCTCCGGCATGGCCGTGCTAGTAGCCAAACTGCCCCTCGGAGTCCGTCCCGTGAACGCCAACGCCAACGTCAACGAACCGATTGTCGCTTCGAAGCGTCCGGAGACCTGCCGGATGTTCGAGAACGACCTGCTCGAGAAATTCTCGCGCATCCATCCCGCGACGCCGTTCGTCGTGTGGATCCCCGTCGCGGCGGCGTTCCTCTACCGGAGTTGGTCGCGCCACGATCTCGGCGTCGGTGGGACGATCGCGGCGTTCTTCGGCGGCGTCCTGCTCTGGACCTTCGCGGAGTACGTCCTGCACCGATGGGTCTTCCACTGGACGAACGACACGCCCCGAGGGCGCCGCATCCACTTCCTGCTCCACGGCGTCCATCACGACTTCCCGAACGACAAAGACCGCCTCGTGATGCCGCTCCTCACGAGCGTGCCCTTCGCGGTCATCTTCTATTCGCTCTTCTACGCGGTCTTCGGCCTCACGCATGCCGAGCCGGTCTTCGCGGGCTTCGTGGCGGGCTACCTTTGCTACGACGGCACCCACTACGCGGTGCACCACTTCAAGCAGACGTCGCGGATCGGCAAATTCGTCAAGCGGCACCACATGCTCCACCACCACATGGACCACGATGGTGGGTTCGGCGTGTCGTCGCCGCTCTGGGACGTGATTTTCCGGACGATGCCCAAGGTGAAGGCCCCCGTGAAGGGCCCGCGCGCCCGCGCTTGAGGGGTTGCCCGCCCGAGCCGGGCCGTTTCCGCGCCCCTTCGTCGAAGCCCATCCCCATCCGCCCACCTCCACCTCCCTTCCGAGGGGGGCGGCTGTCGTCATGGGTGCATCTTTCGGCCTCGCCGCGCGAAAGAAATGTGGCATAGCGTAGTGCGATAGGGTTGCATGTCGTGTGGGGCTACGCGATCGGCTTCGTTCGCACGAACGACGCTCCGTTCGCTCGGTCCGACGTGGCGGCACGGCGAGACGGCAGGCAAGGCAGGCAGGGGACGGGGATGGAACGCGAATCCATGTCGTCCGGCGTGACGGCGAGGCGACCGCACGCGTAATCTGGAGAGGCTTCGAAGAGGTCACCGCGATGACGCAGGGGCAGAAAGCACCCAAGGGCGCCGACGACGCGAACGCGAAGAAGTCCGAGATCGGGACGATCCTCGCGACTCGTTACGAAGTGCTCCGCGAGCTCGGTCGCGGCGGCATGGGCGTCGTGTACCTATGCAAGGACCACGTCACGCACGAACGCGTCGCGCTCAAGCGGCTGCGCGCGCCGGAGGAGTCGAAGGCGACGCGCGCGGAAGAGAGCTGGTGGTTCCAGCAAGAGGCCCGCGCTGTCGCGTCGCTCGATCATCCCGCGATCGTGCGCGCGCGCGACTTCGGCACGCTCACCGACGGATCGCCGTACCTCGTGATGGATGCGCTGCCGGGTCGATCGGTGCACGAATGGATGCACACGACGACGATGCCGTGGTCGGTCATCTGGGCGCTCGTCGATCAAGTGCTCGCGGGTCTCGCGCACGCGCACGCGCGGCACATCATCCACGGCGATCTCAAGCCGTCGAACGTGATGCTCGATCTCGCGTCGACGGGCCGCGGTCCTCGCGCCTACGTGCTCGATCTCGGCCTCGCGTGGCTGCGTGAGTCGCGCCACGACACCCGCCTCGACGGCGCGCCCGAGCCGGAGCTCGCGGTGCACTCGGGCGCGGGCACGGTCGGTTGGGTCGCGCCGGAGCAGATCCGCAAGCAAGCGACGCTCGTGGGGCCGGCGACGGATCTCTACGCGCTCGGCTGCATCATGTACCGCGTGCTCACCGGCAAGGAGGTCTTCGAGGGCAACGCCCAGGAGGTGCTCCGCGCGCACAAGCGCACGCCCGTGCCGCCGCCGCTCATGCCCGACGGGGTTCCGCCCCAAGTGGGCCTGTTCATCCAGCGGCTGCTCGCGAAAAAACCGTGGCACCGGTTCGAGCTCGCGGCCGACGCGCGGCGCGTGTGGGCCCAGTTCCGCCCGCGGCACGCGCCGACGCTCGAGGAGACCGTCGCGAGCATCCCCGTCGTTCCCCCCGAGCAGCCGTCGAGCACGCCCGAGATGGGCCGCGCGGTGGCCGCCGCGAAGGCGCTCGCGCCGGGGCTCCTGTCGCTCCGGCCCTCGCCGATGGTCGCGCGCGACACCGAACGCCAAGAGCTGATGGATGTCGTTCTGTCCGTCTGCGCGGGGACGGCACCGCAGCACCGGATGGTCGCGCTCATCGGGGAAGCGGGCGTCGGCAAGAGCCGCCTGTCCGAGTGGGCGTGCGAGCAAGTGCACGAGCGCGGGCTCATGTGGCCGCTGCGCGCACGCTATGGGCGGACGCCTTCGCCGCTCGACGGTTTGACCGGCGCGGTGAACAAATTCTACGGCCTGCAAGGGGCCGATCGCGACACCGTCGAGCAGACGCTGCTCGATCGGTGGGAGGTCGACAAGGCCGACAGCGAAGAGCTCGCGTGGGTCGCGGCGGCGGCCGAGTGGCTCCGTCCGACGCCGCCGGGGGTCGTCCAGCCGGTCGGTCCGACGGGCAAGCGCTTCGTGCTCGACACGCCGGAGCTCCGCTTCGCGGTGGCGCGCCGGATACTCGAACGCATCGGCGCCGATCGCCCGATCCTCATCTGGTTCGACGACTTGCACCTGACGAGCGCGAACACGTTCGAGACGCTCTCGCGCCTCAAGCGGGACGCGCCGTCGCTCCGCCTCCTCATCATGGCGACGGCGCGGAGCGAGTCGCTCGAGACGGATCTCGACGCGGCCGTCCGCATGGAGGCGCTCCGGGCCGAGTGGAACGGCAAGGTCATGGATCTGCGGCCGCTCGCCGTCGACGAGACGGAGGTCCTCCTCCGCGCGACGCTCCCGCTGCAAGAGAGCGCCGTGCGCGCGGCGGTCGCGCAGAGCCGCGGCAACCCGCTCTTCGCGCTGCAGCTGCTGCACGCGTGGGCCGGTGGCGGCTATTTCACGCTCGAAGGCGGCAAGTACAAGGTGCCGGACGAGGCGCTGCACGGCCGCGCGATCACGACCGCGGATCTCTGGGACGAGCGGCTCCGCGCGGTGCCGACGGATTTGCGGCTCGCGGCGTACGCGGCGGCGGCGCTCGGCGACGACTTGCGCGGCGTCGTGCTCAAGGCGCTGCTCGGCTCGCTCGGTCTCGACTCGCGCGACGCGCTCGTGGCGCTCACGCGCGCGCAGATCCTGCTCGCGTCGGGCAACGACCAGTTCCGATGGCCGCACGCGCTCTTGCAGGAGCACTTGCTCGGGCGGCTGCACGAGCGCAACGACGCGCCGGCGATCTTCCGGCTCGCGTCGAACGCGCTCGCCCACCACCCGGAGGTCGGCTCGCGGCGCATCATGAAGCACCGCGTCCGCAATCTGCTCCGCGCGGGCGACGACGACGTGGCGGCGCGCCTGATGTTCAACTTCATCGAGGCGGCGTGGGCGCGCGGTCGCGACACGGCGGCGACGTTGAAGGATCTCGCGATGCTCGACGGGCGCATCTCGGGCGCGGCGGCCGCGGAGTACGCGTATTGGCGCGCCGAAGCGCTGCGCCACATCGGCAAGCTCGAAGAGGCGCGCGAGCAGGCCGAGACCGCGCGTCGGGCCTTCGAGCACGCCGGCGATCGGACGAAGGAGGCGCACGCTCTGCGCTTGCTCGGCCACCTGGCGAGCGATCAGGGCGCCCCTGCGCAAGGCCGCGTCCAAGTGGCGGCGGCGATCTCGCGGTTCGAAGAGCTCAAGGACGAGCGTGGGCTCGCGATGGCGCTCGTCGTGCTGGGCGAGATCGACTACCTGCTCGGCGAGCACGCGCGCGCCCGCGAGGT
>JBGAHN010000122.1:0-17692 GCA_044226145.1 Labilithrix sp.
GACGCACGCCGACGCCGAGGGGCGCTTCTCCCTGCCCGCGGTCCCGCGCGCGTCGTCCGAGCGCCTCGTCGCGGAAGGCCGGATCCACCAACGGCTGACGCGACCGCTGCCCGCATCCGGAGAAATCGTGATCGCCCTCGTCTCACGGAAGCGCGCGCTCCTCGCGCGGCTCGTCGGCTGGGCGAAATGGGCCGGCGCGCCGTTCGACGCGCGCCCCGAGCCGACCCCCGGTCACGTCCGAAACGCGGCGAGCGATCGTCCCGATACCGCGCGCTGGGCCGGCGCGGTGGAGCGGGCCGTGTTCGGTCCCGACGACGTCGACGCCGCGCGCGAAGCGGAGATCGCGGGGCTCTCGCCACGTCCCGACGGGGCACCTTCGTTCGAGCACGGCGGGTCCGACGGCCCTCCACGAGACGACGGATCGACGGCGCGTTGACACCCGACGAGGGGCTCCGACCGGCTCGACGGAGCGTCGACGCCCGCCATGGCCCCGACGCGCTGGACGAAACGCGCAACGCATGCCCCGGATCGACGAAGCGCCACGCCGCCTCGCTTCGCGGCCTTCGGGCATCACCACCGCCCTCTTCGGCGCCCTCTTCGGGCCTCGCGCCCGGGCGCGTCATGAGCCGTTCGGAAGGAATGCCACGCGAACCCACGAGCAACGTTGACGGGCCGAGCAGACACTCCTTATAACGTTGCGCTCCGGATGGGACTTTCGCCGCTCCTCCTGATCGTTCTGGCCGTCGCCGCCGTGGTGGTCGTCGCCTTCTTCTTCTTCCGGAAGAAGGCGCTGCCGCCGGCCGGCGCGCGTCCGCTCGACAAGGGCCCCGAAGAGCGACCCGCGCTCGGCGGAGCGACGAAAGGCGAGCTGCCGGCGGCTGGAAAAGCAGCGTCTGCGCGCGCGGTCGAGACGGCGAAGCCCGCCCCCGAAGCGCTCGCGACGAGCGAGATCACGCCGTACGAGTCGGTGCCCGCGCCGCCGCCTCCGGTCGTCTCGAAGAAGGAAGTCGCCGGCCTGCGCAAAGGCCTCACGGCGACGCGCGGCGGGTTCATGGCGCGCCTCCGTGCGCTCGTCACGGGCGCCAAAGAGATCGACGCGTCGATCCTCGAGCAGATGGAAGAAGTCATGCTCTCGAGCGACGTCGGCGTGAAGACCACGCAGTCGATCCTCGAGCGGCTCCGCGATCGCGTCTCGAAGCACGAGCTGAGCGATCCCGACGCGCTCTGGGCCGCGCTCCGCGCCGAAGCCACGCGCATCCTCACGGCGACGCCCCCGAAGGCGTCGACGAAGGACAAGCCGCACGTCGTCCTCGTCGTCGGCGTCAACGGCGTCGGCAAGACGACGACGATCGGCAAGCTCTCGACGAAGTGGACCGCGGACGGCAAGAAGGTCGTCCTCGCGGCCGGCGATACGTTCCGCGCCGCCGCCGTCCAGCAGCTCGAGGTGTGGGGCAAGCGCGTCGGCGCCGAGGTCGTGCGTGGCAAAGAAGGCGCCGATCCGGGCGCCGTCGCCTTCGAAGCGACGAAGCGCGCGAAGGACGAGAACGCCGACATCCTCCTCGTGGACACCGCGGGCCGCCTTCACACGAAGGTGAACCTGATGGACGAGATCAAGAAGGTGAAGCGCACGATCGCGAAGGCGATGGACGGCGCTCCCCACGAGACGCTCCTCGTGCTCGACGCGACGACGGGGCAGAACGCGCTCGCGCAGGCGACGCTCTTCAAGGAAGCCTTGGAGCTGACCGGCATCATCCTCACGAAGCTCGACGGAACCGCCAAGGGCGGCGTGGTGCTCGCCGTGTGCGACGAGCTCGCGGTCCCCGTGCGCTACATCGGCCTCGGCGAGCGCGCCGAAGATCTCCGCGAATTCGTCGCGGCCGACTTCGTCGAAGCGCTCTTCGGCAAAGAAGACGACGTGGAGGCGGCATGATCGGCGCACCTCTCACGAACCGCTTCGCGCCGTCTTCGAGCCGGCGCACGCTCCCCGAGCCACACACGACGGGGACGCGCGTTTCGGCCCGTTTTGGATTCCGGGCGTCGTCAAGTTGTATTGACGTCGCAACGACTTTGCGTCTCAGCGACGTACGACGACCTTTTAGCGATTGCTTGGCTGAAAAAAACTATGATATCGTCCGGCGCGGTTTGGTCGTTAGCCTGAATCCCCAATTTTTCTCACGCGTTACACAACCGCGCGCACGTCGAAGCGGAAGGGGTTCTCGATGAAGCAGGCTCGATGCTGGCTCCTCTTGGCAGCGTGTTTGATGCTGCCGCAGGTCGCCATGGCGCAGCCGAAGAAGTCTGGTGGTGGTAGTCAACCCGCAGCCGCGGGTGCAGGAGACGATATCGAGCTCGATGAGCCCGCTACGCCTCCCGCTGGTGAAGAGTCCACGACTCCCGCCCCCGACCAGGAAACTTCGGCCCCTACAGAAGCAGCGGAAGGCGAAGGTATCTGCGCGGTCGATCCGAGCGCGTGTGCCAAGCAGGGAGACCTGAAGCAGCTCGCCAAGCGTGACGTCAAAGCCGACGTCTACGCGGTGCAGCAGATTTATGCGCTCCGCCGCCATCGTTTCGAGCTGCAGCCCTACTGGAGCTTCAGCCTCAACGATCAGTTCGTCAGCCACCCGGGTCCGGGTCTGGCGCTCAACTACTACATCACGAACGTCCTCGCGGTCGGCGTCAACGGCACCTTCTACCAGCCGTTCAACGACGACTCGGACTTCAACTTCCAGAACCGCCGCGCGACGCGCGTCGCCGTTCCGCTGAACGAGTACCAGCTCGGCGCGATGGCGAACTTCACGTACGTGCCGATCTACGGCAAGTTCGCCGGCTTCAGTAAGTTCATCTTCCACTACGACGGTTACATCAACGGCGGCGTCGGCCTCATGCGCACGCGCCCGTTGTCGGTCATCGACCCGGACAACCGCCGGTTCGACTTCGACAACCGCCTCGCCTTCTCGGTCGGCATCGGCCTCCGCGTCTTCTTGAACCGCTGGTTCGCCGTCACCGGCGAGCTGCGTGACTACATCTACCAAGAGCAGCTCGAAGCCACGACGGTCGCGGCGACCCAGGCGGGTCAACGCAACGAAGCCACCTGGTTCGGCGAAAAGCAGCTCACGAACAACGTTCAAGCCCAGATCGGCATCAGCGTCTTCTTGCCGTTCAGCTGGGAATATAGGCTCCCGAAGTGATGCCCAGGACGAGGAAGGTCATGAAGCGACGCTCGTTCGTCTCCAAGGTTTCGCGCTCGCGCGCTTACCGTTCGGCAGCCGCCCTTTTGGTCGGTGTCGCCACGCTCCTGGGTGGTCTGGCTCTCTCGAAGCCGGCGGCCGCCCAAGAAATCCAGCTCACGGGTCCCCTCGCCGGCGCGCCCGCGGTGCGCCAGCTGCGAAACTACCGCGAAGGTCGTTTCGAGATCGCGATCGGACCGGGCTTCACGCTGCTCGACGAATACCAGCGCACGATCTTCGTCGCCGGTCGTCTTCAGTACAACGTCACCGACTGGCTCGGTCTCGGCGTGTTCGGCGGCTTCGGCGCGGCGAACATCAGCACGGACCTGACCGACCAGATCAACGCGCGCGGCCAGCGCACGGACCGTACGGCCACGAACTTGCCGAGCAACAAGCGCGCCGAGTACGCGGACCAGACCGGCAAGTTGAAGTGGATGGCGGCACCGCAAGTGACGTTCAGCCCCTTCCGCGGCAAGCTCGCGCTCTTCCAGAAGCTGTTCGTCGATACGGACCTCTACATCCACGGCGGCGCCGCGTTCGTCGGCGTCGAAGAGCGCGCGGACTGTGCGCTCGGCAAGTGCGCGAGCTCCTTCGACGTGGCGAGCCGCACGGCCATCGCGCCGACGTTCGGCCTCGGCCTCACGCTCTACGCGTCGGGCTTCGTGAACCTGAACCTCGAATACCGCGCGTACCCCTTCTCGTGGAACCGCGGTGGCTTCGACACGCGCGGCTCGGGCCCGGACGCTTCGTTCCCCGACAACCGCATCAACGAAGAAGATCGAACCTTCAAGTTCAACCAGATGTTCTTCGTGGCGCTCGGCTTCTACCTCCCGACGTCCCCGTCGATCAGCGAGTAAGCCCCCCCTCTCGGAGAGCGCTCCAGGGCGCTTCTCCGAATCCCACGAGTGCCGTCGTTCTCCGGAACGGCGGCACTTCGCTTTTGTCTCCGCGCGCTCGCCGAGGGCCCGGGCTGTAGTAGAAGGCCGGCGTGCGGCGCATCCGAGACAAGAACATCTGGATCGTCTACGCGGCCATCCTCCTCGTCGGCATCGCCTACGGGACGTCGATCGCCGTGCTCGCGATCCACCTCAAAGCGCACGGGATCCCCAAGCCGGCGATGGGTGGGCTCGCCGCCGCGTTCGCGCTCGGCATCGTCGCGTTCGCGATGCCCGCGGGGTTGGTCATCGCGCGGTTCGGATCGAAGCGGACGCTCGCCTTCGCCTTGCTCGGGTACGCCGCCTGCGTCGCGAGCTTCCCGCTCTTCGGGACGGCGACGTCGCTGGCCGTCGCGCGCTTCTTCGACGGAGCTTTCTCGGTCCACGTCTGGGTCGGGGCCGAGACGGCGCTCCTCGCGCGCGCGAGCAAGGACGACAAGGGGCTCGTCATGAGCCTCTACGCCATCGCGCTCGCCCTCGGCTACGTCGTCGGCCCCGTCTTGGCGGCGGGCCTGACGTCGAGCGGCTCCACGAGCGTCGCGTTCGTCGTCGCCGGCGTGCTCGCCGTCGCCGCGGCCGGCGTGGTGGCCGCGTTCTACACGGAGTCGCGAGACACTTCGCAGGACGCGAAGACCGACGCCGACCGGGAACACGACGCCCTGCCCGCGCGCCCGCTCGGAAGCCAGGACGACACCGCGACGACGAGCCATGACGCCGCGGGCACCATGCACGGAACGGGCGCCCGTGCGCTCGTCCGCACGAGCCCGACGACGGTGCTCTGGCGCACGAAGACCTCCTGCTTCGCGACGTTCTCGTACGGCTATTTCCAGGCCTCCGTGGTGCTGTTCCTCCCGCTCTACCTCATCGAGGCGAAGCACGTCCCGGAGGAGCGGACGATCCTCGTCACGGCGTTCTTCGCCGCCGGCATGCTCCTCTTGTCGACGTGGGCGGGGCGCCTCGGCGACCAGCACGGGCACCTGCGCACGATGCGTGTGCTCGGGACCATCGGCGGGGCGATGCTCGCGAGCTTCGTCTTCCTCCCGTCGTTTCCGACGATGTGCGTCGCCGTCTTCGTGGCGGGCGCGACGCTGGCCTCGATCTCTCCCGTGAGCCTCGCGCTCCAAGGCGTCGTCACGCCCGCGCCCGATCTCGGCCGCGCCAACGCGCTGTACAACGGCGCCTACGCGCTCGGCATGCTGCTCGGTCCACCCATCTCGGGCGCCCTCTTCACGCGGTGGGGCGGGCCGGCCATGCTCTATCACCTCGCCGCGCTGTGGGCGGCATTCGTTGCATTCTGCACGTTCTTCGCCGCCGACGATCCACGCGCCCACCGGTGGTCTTGGAGGACGGAGCCGCAACGGACGTCGGACCGTACCTAGACCGTTGCAAAACGCTTCACTTCAACCCTTTCTCCAATCTTTCCATGGGCCCCTGGAAAGGCCGCCCCCACATCATTTTTCGAGGATTCCAGGATTTCGATTGATTTTCCTTGTTAACGGATACGGAGCGACGAGCGCACCTTGTCCGATATGGTATACGGCGAGCGTGCGTCCGCTTCTCACGCTCTGCGCATTCTTCCCTCTTACGTTGGTTTCGCTGCCGCTCTCTTGCGGAACGTCGTCCTCCGCGGGCAACGCGTCCGGTCTCACCGAAGATCCGCCTCCGGGAACGGACGACGCGGGCTCGTCATCGGAGACCGACGGCGCGACATCCCCGGACGGCAACGAACCAGAGGACGACGGCACCTGCGAGATCGTCTCGCCAGACGCCGAGAGCGGCGTCTTCGTCGCGACGAACGGCTCCGACGACGGCACCTGCGGCGAGCGCACGTCGCCATGCCGCTCGATCACCATGGGCGCCCAGCGCGCGGCCGAGGTCGCGAAGCCGAACGTCTACGTCGGACGAGGAACGTACACGGAGCGCGTGACGCTCCGTGCCGGCGCGAAGATCATCGGCGGCTGGAAGCTCGTCGACGGCACCTGGGCGCGCGTGTGCAAGAACCCCGAGAGCGCGGTCGTGGTCCGCGCGCCGGTCTCCGAGAACATCACGATCGAAGCGCGGGATCTCGGCGGCGAAGCGAGCGTGTCGTTCATTCGCATCGAGAGCAAGGCCGCGACCGACGTGGGGCCGAGTGAGTCGATTTACGGGGTGTTCGCGGCAGGTGAAACGACCACGCTCCGCCTCGATCACGTGAGCATCTCGGCCGCGGATGCCGGTCACGGCACGGACGGCAAGGTTGGGACGGACGGCGCCAACGCGCCGGCGACGTGCGAGCTCGGCACCGGGCAAGCAGGAACGGCCGGGACCGAAGGAAAGAGCGCCGTCGCGGCGTTCGGAGCGGAAGGGTTCGTGGCCACCGAAGCCACGTCGGGCACGAACGGCACCGACGGCGCGAACAGCGTCGCGGGAGCCGCCGGCGAGTGCCTGCCGTGTGGTGCCTGCAACGGGCTTTGCCTGTTCGAAAAGCGCACCGGAACGACGTGCGGCGGGGCCGGCGGCAGCGGATGCGGCGGTGGCGGCGGCGCGGCGGGAACGGCCGGGGGAAGCGGCGGCAGCAGCGTCGGCGTGTACGTGTGGGACGCGCACGTGTCCCTCACCGCGAGCGAGGTGAGCGCCGGCAACGGCGGCAACGGCGGGAGCGGTGGAAAGGGCGGCAAGGGCAAGGCGGGGACCGTCGGAGCGAAGGGCGCCGCGGGGACGAACGTCTGCCTGACGAGCTGCAAGGGGCTCGTCGTCTCGTGCCAAGAGAACAAGTCCGCCGGACAAGGCGGCGCGGGAGCCACGGGCGGAAAAGGTGGCGATGGCGGCAACGGCGGGAGCGGCGCCGGGGGCTCTTCGTTCGCCCTCTACCAGGGCGGCAACGGTCTGTTGAACGTCGCGGATACGACGCTCGCACACGGAACCCCCGGGACCGGTGGCAAGGGTCCCCTCCCCGCCGACGATGGCGTCGCGGGCGATCGCTTCCCCTGAACGACCGCGGACGGTGCGGCGAACTACAAACGCCGGGCGCTCTTCGGGAGCGGCAGCCCCGACGTGACGGTGAGCTTCGCCTTCGGGAACACCTCCGCCACGAGCGGCGCGAGGAGATGGCGCTCGACGAACGGCACGCCCGGGCAGCCCGAATAGGTGCCGCCGAGGTGGAGGTGCACGTCCGCGTCGGTCGCGTCGACGACGTAGAGGATGGCCTCGTCGATGCTCGCGAGCGGGAGCGCGATGGTCGTCAGGAGATCGACGAGGGCCTCGTAGGAGTTCGTGTTCGCGTCCTTGGACATCCGCTCGCCTTGCGTGCTCGAAAACGCCTTCGTCGATCCGCGGCGACGACGTGCGCCGCGACGCGTACCGCCATCCTATCATGCATCGGGCCGCCGCCGACACGACGAACCGGACGCGGGATCCCGGCCGAGCGTAGGGCTCCGCTCGAGGGATGGACGCGCGCTTTTTCGACGGGCACCGGCGTGCTTTTGCGGCGGGCAGGTATACTCGTGCCGTGACCGAGCTCGTCCTCGACGCCGGCCGGAGCCAGGTGCGGCTTCGCACGTACGCCGAAGGCTTCTTTTCGCGGCTGGCGCACGATCTCGAGCTCGTATGCGGCGCGCTCGAAGGCCGCGCGACGCAGCAGGGCCCGAACCGGGGAACCGCGACGCTCGAGGTCCCCGTGAGCGGCATCACGATCGCGGGGACGATCCGAAACGGCGAGCTGGACGTGCACGGAATGTCGGCGGCCGATCGCGAGGCGTGCCTCGAGAAGATGCGGCGCGAGGTGTTTCGGAGCGAGATGGATGGGCGGGTGCGCGTCGAGGCGACCCTCGACGCCGGGGCCGCGCAAATGCACCTGCACGCGCCGTTCTGGCCGTCGCTCGAGTGGACGTGCCACCCCGAGATGAGCATCGCGGCGACCGGCGGGGTGCGCGTCGCCGGGAGCGTGGCGCTGTCGCTCGCGAAGCTCGGCGTCGGCGTCGTCCGAGGTCCGATGAACGCGTTCCGGCTGAGCGACCGGGTCGACGTCCTGTTCGACATGCGGTTCGAACCGGCGCCCATTTGACGGGCGCCGGTCCTGCACGGCCCACGCGCGCGAACGGCTCACGCGGGCGACGGCGTGGCGGGCGACGGCGTCAAGGAAGCGTCAAGGAACGATGGGCGTGGCGAGCGGGAACGGCAGATCGGCCACGAACGTCTCGAGCACCGCGAAGTGCGACGCGTCGTTGCTCAGCGACGCGTGATTCGTCACGAGGAGCGAGCCCTGCCAGTCGAAGGCGATGTTCGCCGGGCCGTCGAGCGGGATCGCGCTGCCTTGCGGACCGGTCAAGCGACGCGTCTCCGTGCCGCTGGGGCTCAGCACCGAGATGGCGTTCGTGCCAGCGAGTGCAACATACAACTTCCCCGTGAGCCCGAAGGCGATGCCGTCCGGACCTTCGCCCGGCGCATACTCATGGACGACCTTCAGGTCCGACGGCGACGGCGACGCGACGCGCGGGATCGAATAGACGTAGCCCGCGTACGGGTTCTGCGCGGAGAGCGACACCGTCACGTAGACGCGCTTCTGGTCGGGGCTGACGCGGATGCCGTTCAGGCCGATGTTGAACGGGATGCCCGCGAGCGCGGGGCTCTGGAACCAGATCGCCGGCGCGCCGCCGCCGGGCGGGACGCGGAAGATCGTCGCCTGGAACGAGTCGGTCACGTAGAGGTTGCCGGCCCAGTCGAACGCGAGGTCGTTGACGATGGGCGGACCTTCGAAGCCGGCCGGCGCGCACGGGCCGGTCGCGTCCGGCGTGCACGTCGGCAGATCCGGCAGCGGCGGCGCGTAGATGGACTGGGTGAACGCGTTCCCGCGCGGCGTGAGGCGCACGACGCCGAGCTGCGTGCTGAGCGCGTAGAGGCGGCCGAACGCATCGGACGTGATGCACGAGAGCGCGTGCTCCTGGGACAGATCTTCGCCGGCGAGCGTGATGGGCGGTTTCGCCGCGCCCGTCAGGAGATCGTAGACGTAGATCTGCGACGGCCCCGTGCCCGCGGTGCCGAAGCGCGCGGGCGTCGTCACGAAGACGCGCGTTCCGACGACGACGATGCCCTCGGGGTAACCGGGCTCGGCGGGGAGCTGGGCGAAGACCGAGCCGGAGCCGATGGGCGGCACCAACGAGAGCTCGCTCGCGTTCGTCGCCACGGACTCACCGGCGACGTTCTCCGAATCCGAAGATCCCGTGTCCGCGGCGCACGCGCTCGACGAGACGGCGAGCACGAGTCCGGCGAACGCGCCGAGAGAGCGAACGATCGTACGAAGCGTTCCATTCGAAGAGCGCATGGTTTGTCCTTTCGCGAAGGGTGCGGAACGACGACGCGTGCGGCGAGTGTGCCGCGCGGGATCTTCGACGCCGGAGCGTCGATGCGTCGGTGCGTCGGTGCGGCGACCGCGGGCGTTCACTGTATCGCGACGACTCTCGCGAGGAACAGCGAGGAAACGGCGAGGAACGCGCGACACGGCGTATGCCAAAAGGAGGACCAGGACGCTGCGGAGCAAAGTCCCAGCGCGGAGCCGCCCCGCCCCCCCGAGCGGCGCACCTTCACCCCGCGTAGCCTTCTTCTCCGTGCTGGGTCGTATCCAGACCTTCACGTTCGTCGGACGCCGGCACGCGGAGGCCCACGATCTTGTCCAACGCCTTGAGGAGGGCGAACGTCACGAGGGCGGCGTACGCGGCCGACGCGAGGCACGCGAGGATCTGCACGCCGAGCTGCTTCGGCGCGCCGTCGAGGAGGCCCGGCGCGCCGACGGCGTCTTGCACGCCGGGGAACGAGCGCGCGCGGCAGAAGACGCCGGTGAGGATCGCGCCGACGAGGCCGCCGACGCCGTGCACGCCGAACGCGTCGAGCGAGTCGTCGTAGTTGTACTTGTATTTTGCAAGTACCGCGAGGTAGCACACCGTCGACGCGACGAACCCGATGACGAACGCCGCGATCGGCGAGACGAACCCGGCCGCCGGCGTGATGGCGACGAGGCCGGCGACGAGACCCGAGGCCGCGCCGAGCGCCGTCGGCTTCTTCCGGTGGATCCACTCGACGACGAGCCAGCCGAACGCGCCGCCCGCCGCGCCGAGGTGCGTCGTGACGAACGCGAACGCCGCGAGCCATCCGCTCGAGAGCGCGCTGCCCGCGTTGAAGCCGAACCACCCGAACCAGAGGATGCCGGCGCCCGTGAGCGTCATCGTGAGGTTGTGCGGCGGCGAGCGATCGTGGGGGTATTTCAGGCGCGGTCCGATGACCAGCGCGCACACCAGCGCCGACGCGCCCGCCGTGAGGTGCACGACGGTGCCGCCCGCGAAGTCGAGCGCGCCCATCTCGAAGAGCCACCCGCCCTCGGCCCACACCCAATGCGCGACCGGGACGTACACGAGCGTCGACCAGAAGACGACGAACAGGACGTAGGCCGAGAACTTCATGCGCTCGGCGAACGCGCCCGAGATCAGCGCGGGCGTGATGATCGCGAACATCATCTGGAAGGCCGCGAAGGCGAGCTCCGGCACCGATCCGTGCAAGCGATCTTCGAGCCCGGCGAGCCCCACGTACGAGAAGCCACCAATGAGGCCGGCGTGGGTCGGCCCGAAGGCGAGCGAGTAGCCGAAGAGGACCCAAAGGGCGCTCACGATGGGGATCGCCGTGAACGAGTGCATGAACGTCGACAGGACGTTTTTGCGCCGCACCATCCCCGCGTAGAAGAGCGCCAGCGCCGGCGTCATGAGCAAGACCAACGCGGCGGAAACGAGCAGCCACGCGGTGTCTCCGGAGTCGAGCATGCCCCGAAGTCGAGCGCGCGGCGTGTTTCGAGCGCGTTTCGGACGCGTTTCGCTAGCGAGGTGCGTCGAACGGGTCGGCTTCCGGCGGCGGCGGATCGGGGAACACCGGCAGCGGGAGCGGATCCGGTTCGGCGGAGGGCTCGCGCGTCTTCGCGTTCACGGGCGCCTCTTTCGGGGCGGCGTCGGGGGACTTGCTCAGCTCGGCCGGCGAAGGTGCGGCGGCGCGGGGCGACTCGTCCGGCGAAGGGAGCGCGGGGCGCGGGAGCTCTTGGAGCGACGGATCGGCGGGCGCCGGCGCCTTGTCGTGACGGCGGACGTGCCCTCGCGCGACCCCACGACGTTGGGCGGAACGGCGTTGCACGGGCTCGGCGGACGCGCTCGACGCGTGCGGTTTCGCTGCGGCCTCGTCTTCGAGCGCGCGCTCGGGATCCACGGCCGCGGGCGTCGATTCGCGCGACGTCGTCGTGGACGCGGCCGACGTGGACGGAGCCACCGCGCGGAGATCCGGCGGCGTGGCGGTGTTGGCCATCGCGACGGACACCGCCGGTGACGCCGCCCGTACGGGTTCGGGAGAAGGAGCCACGGCGGGCGCGTTCGTGACCAGCTCGCTGGCCTCCGCCACCGACGCCTTCTGGCGGCCGTACGCGACGATGCCCGCGAGGGTCGTCGCGACGAGGAGGCTGCCCGCGACGACCATGCCGCCGCGGCGGGCGCGCGGACGCACCTGCTCCATGAGCGACGGCAGCGGCTCGGGCGACGTGTCGGACGCGTCTTCGGCGAGCAGCGCGCGGAGCTCGGCCCGCATCTCGCGCGCGGACGCGGGGCGCTCCGACGCCCGCTTGCGCATCGCTTTGAGGCAGATGGCTTCGAGGCGCTCGTCGGCCGACGGGTTGAGCAGGCGCGGGCGCGTCGGCTCTTCGGTGACGTGCATGAGCGCGGTGCCCATGGGGGTCGCGCCGTCGAACGGGAGCTTGCCCGTCATGAGCTGGAAGATGAGGACGCCGACCGCGTAGAGATCGCTGGTCGGATCGAGCACGTCGCCGCGCGCTTGCTCGGGGGACATGTAGGCGGGTGTCCCGATGACGATGCCGTCGCCCGTCACGCGCGCGTGGTTCGCGAGCGGCTCGATCTGCTTGGCGACGCCGAAGTCGCACACCTTCACGACGTCGCAAGGCTTGCCCTCGTCGTTGGTGCCGGCGCGGAGGACGATGTTTTCGGGCTTCAGATCGCGGTGGATGATGCCCATCTCGTGCGCGACGGCGAGCGCGGCGAGGATCTGCGACGCGATGTCGACGATGCGGGGCGACGGAAGCGGCCCCTCCGCGGCGAGCACCTGATCGAGCGGCCGGCCGTCGAGGTACTCCATGACGATGTAGAGGAGGCCGTCGGGCTCCTCGCCGAAGTCGAGGACGCGGACGGATCCCGGGTGGTTGATCCGCGACGCCGCGCGGGCCTCCTCCAAGAAGCGCGAAGTGAACGTCGGATCGGCGTGCAGAGGCCGGTGGAGCACCTTCACGGCGACCGTCGTGCCCAGGACGATCTGCGAGGCGCGGTACACGGCGCCCATCGCGCCTTCGCCCACGAGCGCGTCGATCGCGTACCGGCCACCGATCGTTCGGCCTACGAGCGTCGGACCATCCATGCCCTGGACCCTAGCGGAAGGTCGAGGGGAGTGCCTATTTTTGCGACAAATGCGGCCGCGGTCGAACGCCGAACGCGGCCGCATGCCCCGACTGTCCGAGGAGGGTGTCCGAGGAGGCCGCGGCGGGCCGCCTCGGACGCGTCGTCACGGGATGAGCTCGAAGAGGCCTGCGGCGCCCATGCCGCCGCCGATGCACATCGAGACGACGCCGTAACGTCCGCCGCGGCGCTTGAGCTCGTAGAGGACGGACGCGGTCAGCTTCGCGCCGGTGCAGCCGAGCGGGTGACCGAGCGCGATGGCGCCGCCGTTGACGTTGAGCTTCTCGTCGGGGATGCCGAGCTCGCGCTGCACGTAGACCGACTGGCTCGCGAACGCCTCGTTGATCTCGAACAGATCGATGTCGTTCACCTTGAGGCCCGTCTTCGCGAAGAGCTTCTGGATGGCCGGGAGCGGTCCGATGCCCATGATCGCCGGATCGACGCCCACGGTGACGAACGCGCGGAAGTAGCCGAGGCCCTTGATGCCGAGCGCCTTCGCCTTTTCGGCGCTGATGACGAGCGCCGCGGCCGCGCCGTCCGAGAGCGGCGAGCTGTTGCCGGCCGTGACCGAGCCCTTGAGCGAGAACGCCGGCTTGAGGGACGCGAGGCCTTCGGCCGTCGTGTCCGGACGCGGCAGCTCGTCGACCTTGAACTCGAAGGTCTTCTTCTCGTTGCCGACGTAACGGATGCCGTGGACGGGCACGATCTCCTGGTCGAATTTGTGCGCCTCGATCGCCGCCGACGCCTTCTTCTGGCTCCGGAGCGCGAAGGCGTCTTGCTGCTCGCGCGTCACGTTGAAGCGCGACGCCACGTTCTCCGCCGTGATGCCCATCGGCGTGTAGACGCTCGCGAGCTTCTCCATCGCCTCGGGCGAGGCGCTGAGCTTGTTGCCGGTCATCGGCACCATGCTCATCGACTCGAGGCCGCCCGCGACGACGATGTCCGCCGAGCCGAGCGCGATGGCGCCCGCGGCCGTCGCGATGGCCTGGAGGCCGCTCGAGCAGAAGCGGTTGATGGTCTGCGCGCCCGTCTCGACGGGCAACCCGCCGAGGACGCCCGCGACGCGCGCGATGTTCAGGCCCTGTTCACCTTCGGGCATCGCGCAGCCGAGGACGACGTCTTCCACGTCGGCCGGTTTGATCTGGGGGACGCGCGCGAGGAGGCCCTGGATGACCTCGCCGGCGAGCTCGTCCGGGCGCTTCTGCGCGAGCGAACCCTTGTGGGCGCGGCCCACGGCACTGCGAACCGCTTCGGCAATGATGATGTCTTTCATGACGACCTCGATGAAAATCGGATGAGCAAGGTGACGCGGCGACGCGGTTCGGGTGCGCTAGTTGCGGAGCGGCTTGTTGTTCATGAGCATGAACTGCATGCGCTCTTGGCTCTTCGGCTCGCCGCAGAGGCTCACGAACGCCTCGGCTTCGAGGTCGAGCATCTCCTCTTCGGTGACCTCGCGCGAGGCGCCGCCGACGCCGCCGCAGAGGACGTTGGCGAGCTTGCGCGCGATCTTCGCGTCGTGTTCGGAGGCGTAGCCCCCGGCGACGAGCGTGTCGACCATCATGCTCAAGGTCGCGATGCCGCTCTCGCCCGGCAGCCGGTATGCGCGCGGGATCGGCGGGTGGTAGCCCGAAACGGCGAGCCCGAGCGCCCGCGCCTTCGCTTCGGTCACGACGCGCGCCTTGTCGAACGAGACGCCGTCGGTCCGGCGGAAGTAGCCGAACGCCTTCCCTTCCTCGGCCGAGGTCGCGATCTTCGCGAGCGCGATGTTCTTGAAGGTCTGCGTGACGCTCTCGTAGATGTTCGCGTTCGTCCCTTCCGGGATCCCTTCGAGCGCGCGCCAGAGCATGTTCATCGTGCCCGCGCCGCCCGGGATGAGCCCGACGCCGACCTCGACGAGGCCCGAGTACGTCTCGGCCGCCGCCTGCACCGCGTCGCCCCCGAAGCAGAGCTCGAGGCCGCCGCCGAGCGTCATGCCGTACGGCGCGACGACGACCGGGACGCGGGCGTACTTCAAGCGCTGCACCGCGCCCTGGTAGCCCTTGACCATCTTGCGGATGTCTTCCCATTGCTGCGCCCCCGCCGCCATGACGACGAGCATGAGGTTCGCGCCGACGCAGAAGTGCTCGCCCTCGTTCGCCACGACGAGCGCGCGGAAATCCGTCTCCGCGACGTCGGCCGCCTGACCGAGCATCGAGATGACGTCCGGGTCGATGCTGTTCGCCTTCGTCTTGAACGTGAGCCCCAGGATGCCGTCGCCGAGATCCCACGCCTCGGCGCCGTCGTTCTTGAGCACGGGCGCCTGACCGCGGCGCAAGATCTGGAGGGTCGCGTACCGCGGATCCTCCGCCCTCGCGACGTACGCGCCCTTGATCAGGTCGAAGACCTGGCCGTCCTTGTAGAAGGCCGTCGCGCCGCTCGCCTTCATCTTCTTGATCGAATCGGGGAGCGCAAAGCCCGCCTTCTCGATCGCGTCGGTCGTCTCGACGAACCCGAGCGCGTCCCACGCCTCGAACGGCCCGAGCTCCCAGTTGTAGCCCCACTTCATCGCGTCATCGATCGCGACGACGCTGTCGGCGATCTCGCCGATGCGCCGCGCCGAATACGCGAGGCTGCGGTAGAGGATCTTGCGCGCGAACGCGCCGGCCTTGCCTTGATCGGCGACGAGCTTCTTCACGCGCTCGCGCGGGTCTTCGATCTTCGAGAGCGCCTTGGTGACGCTCTTGATCGTGTCGTCGCCGCCCTTCGGCCGGTACTCGAGCGTCTTCGGGTCGAGCGTCTGGATCGATTTGTCCGCGCCCTTCTTGTAGAAGCCGCCCTTCGTCTTGTTGCCGAGGAGCTTCTTCTCGACCATCGATCGAATGAAGGCCGGCACCTCGAAGACCTTGCGATCTTCGTCGTTCGTCAGCGACTGGTAGCAGTTGTCCGCGACGTGCGCGAACGTGTCGAGGCCGACGAGATCCGCCGTGCGGAAGCTCGCGCTCTTCGGGTGCGCCATCGGCGTACCCGTGACGTTGTCGACGTCTTCGGGCGAGAGGCCGTCTTCGAGCATCTGGTGGATCGTCGCCATCATGGCGTGCGCGCCGATGCGGTTGCCGACGAAGTTCGGCGTGTCCTTGCCGAACACGACGCCCTTGCCGAGCACGTCTTCGGCGAAGCGCACGGCGTGGTCGAGGACGCCCTTGTCGGTCTCCTCGCCCGCGACGATCTCGAGCAGCTTCATGTACCGCACGGGGTTGAAGAAGTGCAGGACCAGGAAGTGCTTCTTGAAGTTGTCGCTCCGGCCCTTCGTCATCTCCGCGATGCGCAGACCCGACGTGTTCGACGCGACGATGCAGTGCGCGGGCACCACCTTCTCGAGCTTCTCGAAGAGCGCCTGCTTGGCCTCCATCTTCTCGAGGATGGCCTCGATGACCAGGTCGCAGTCCTTGAGCTTGTCGAGATCGTCCTCGGTGTTGCCGACCTTCACGAGCCGCGCGTTGTCCTTGTGGAAGAACGCCGCCGGGCGCGCCTTGATCGCCTTCTCGAGGCCGCCGGCCGAGAAGCCGTTGCGCTTCTGCGGATCCTTCTTCTCCGCGTCCGTGAGGTTCGGCGGGACGATGTCGAGGAGGAGGACCTCGAGGCCTGCGTTGGCGAAGTGGGCGGCGATCCCGCTGCCCATGACCCCGGCTCCAATGACGGCGGTACGGCGAATCGGCTTCTCTTTGTTCGTAGGCTTCATGGCGCGCGCGAATCAGACCCCAGCGCGCCCCCGCGCGCAAGGGGCGACGCACACAGGACGTCACGCACGCGCGGAGCGGTGCCGCTCGGTCAAATCCTTGATGGCGCATGATCGGCGGAAGCATGCGCATGCCGGTCATCGTGAAATTGACCGCGGACCCGAGCGGGTGGTCGAAGAAGAAGTTCTGCCGAACGGAAAAGACGATCCGCCTCGAGACCTTCGTGCGCCGGTACAGGATCGCCGCGACGCTGACTCGGCGTGTGCCACGCGCAACATTTGGCACAGCCCCGACAACAAAGTCCGGAAGGCGCGCGTACGAAGACGAAGTTCTGACGAATTTACGCAGACTTGGCCCATTCAGCCAGACGGCCCGAGACTTGCTTTCACCTCTGCAAAACGGGAGACGAACCATGAACGTACGCTCTTCGCGCACCGCGCTTGCTCTCTTGGTCGCTGCTAGTTCCCTGGCTTTCGGTTGTTCGTCGTCGGACGACGGCAACAAGGTAGGTTCGTCGCGCGCGAGCCTGCACCGCGCCAAAGACTGCACGGATTTGCTCGGCGATTTGAAGGACGACGCGGCGTTCAAGGTGAACAAGGCGATCGATCAGCAAATCGAGCAGATCAAGGCGTGCATCACCCACAACGGCGACGCGAATTGCGCGTACGGCGGCTACGTCGTGGGCGTCAGCCCCGGCAGCAGCTTCGGCGAAGACGACGCGGCGGGCGAGGGCACGGCCGTCAGCAACCCGTCGTCGCCTCCCGCGGCCGATCCCGGCTCGGGAACGGGGAACAGCGGAAGCGAAAGCCCTTCGCAGGGTTCTTCGGACGACGGAAAGTCGGCCGACCGGGACAGCGCCGGCTCCCATTCGGACACGAACACGCAGGTCGCGGGCGTCGACGAAGCCGACATCGTCAAGACGGACGGCGCGAACATCTACCTCGTCCACGGCAACACCTTCAAAGTCGTCAAGGCATGGCCGGCGACGGATCTGTCGATCGTCTCGTCGATCGACATCGAGGGTAGCCCGACGGAGATGTTCGTCGAAGGCAACGCGGTCGTCATCTACTCGACGGTCAACGGCGCGAGCGTCTACGCGGCCGCCGGCGTCGCACCGAAGGACGCGTATCAAGACTACGGCTACGCGTACGCGGGGAAGGGAGACGTCGCCGTCGCGCCGAGCGGGAGCGGACCCTACGGCACGTACAGCCCGCTCACGAAGATCACGGTCCTGACGCTGGCCGACGGATCGCCGAGCGTCGCGCGCGAGCTCTACTTCGAAGGCAACTACCTCGATTCGCGGCGCGTCGGACCGCACGTGCGCACGGTCCTCAACGGGTACGTCCACG
>JBGAHN010000123.1:0-17651 GCA_044226145.1 Labilithrix sp.
GACACGGGGTACGAGTTCCGAAAGGCTCGGCGCGGGAGAGGCGAGCGTCGCCGAGGAGGCGCTCGTCGCCACGTGCGAGCCCGTCGACCGCGTCGCGATGACGACGCCCAGAACGCCCCCCACGGCGGCAACCCCCAGCACTTTCGCCACCAGCATGGCGCTCGATTTCACCGACGCGCCATTCCCTGCGGCCTTCGTCATCATCGCGGAGCCCGCGTCAGGCACGCCTTCCGCGTCTCGAGAGGCTCCTTCCGCGCGCTCCGACGACGCGATCGCGCCCGTCACGACAGCGGCTCCGATCCCCAGCTTCGAGAGCCGTGCGCGCACGAGCTCGCGGTCGGCGGCGCTCGGCGACAGCTCTTCCCGCGCCGTCCGAAAGAGCTCCGCGGGCCCCCGTTCCCAATCGTTCATGACGACCTCCCTCCCGAAATGACGGAGCGCTCGCAACCCCCTTCGACACTCGCGGCGTAGCGCGCATACGCGGCGGCGAATTCGGCCCTCGCGGTGCGCAACCGTGCGTAGATCGTGTTTCGATTCTCGCCGAGCACATCGGCGATTTCGGGGACGGTCATCTCCTCCAGTTGCGCGAGCACGAGGACCTCTCGTTTGCTTTCGTCGAGTTTGGCCAAGAGCCGTTCCAGAACGCGCATGGTCTCCGCTTGTTCCGCATCCTCGCTCGGTGCCGGGTAGGTCGATTCGAGCGCCGCGAACGCTCCCGAGTCGTCGGGCTGCGGAACGCATGGCGCATCTTTGCGACGGTAACGGCGACGATGATCGCTGGCGACCCGCGTGACGATGCCCAAGATCCACTTCTTCATGGAACTGCGGCCGTCGAAATCGGGAAGGCGGCGATGCAAGACCAGAAAGACGTCTTGCGCGGCGTCCGCGGCGGCCGACGCAGGAACACCGAGGCGACGCGCCGTTCGCCATACGAAATCGAAATGCTCTTCGTAGATCTCGTCGAACGTGGCCATGACGTGAAAGCCGCCCGGGTGGCACGATGATCAGCGAGGCGCGGCGGCTCCTGCGAAACACCGCACGTTCACGTCGGTCGCCCGATCGAGGAAGGAGTCCATGGTCCTTTCATTGGCCGAAGCCACGAAGACTCGTGCTCAAAAAACCAGCTCCGGCCCGAGCCATGCGCGGGACGAAATCGGGGACGAACGATGAACGTTGCCGGAGCCGGCGATTCGAAACGTCGGAGTGGAGGTCGGAACGGCCACCCCCACCCCGACGACGAACCGTAAATACGAAGAAATACGAACCCTTAGAATAAAGGACGCCTCGGGAGACCATGTGACCGACGTTGTTTTTTTCGCAACGTCGGAGCCGAATCCGTGGGCCGAAAGAACAGCAAGGTCGGCGCCGAGGCAGGGGCCTGCTTCGGGGCGGCGCAGCAAAATCCAACACCCTCGCGCGCCCGCCGTCACGAGGTGGAACGTCGCGCCCCGCGAGGGATCGTTGGCCAGAGTGCCATCCTGTGCCACGAAGAGGCTCGTCGTTGCCTCGAGGTGCACGTTCGCGATGGGGTCGATCCCCACCGCGATTCCCGCGCCCACTGCCGCCTTCGGCAGCGTTCCCGCGTCCAGAACGGCCTGCCCGCGAACACCGACGCGGGTAGGTGCCAGCGACGCAGATGTGGGCAGCCGCTCCTCGCGCGGATCCGGCGATGCCGCGCTCGTCGCTCGCGTCGTTTCGGAGCGTCGCTCCTCGACGGCCGGCTCCCGCGTCGGGGTGAGGCTCATCGCGAGCACGACGGCCATCGACGCCACGAGCTCGTCGCACGTCGCAGCCTCGATCACGCGCTCGCCCATCGACGGGATCTCGAGCCAGAGTCTGTAGCGATCGTCGTCCCTGTCGACCTTCGCGTTCGCAACGGGAAGCGCCGACGAAGGAAGACGTGCCTGGACGCGTGCCCTCGCCTCCTCCGCCGTCGGACAACCTTCCGGAGCCACCCAGACGAAGCTCGTCTCCGCGACGTCGTTCGAAGCAGCCTTCGCCGGCAAAGCGTCGCAGACGAACAACGTCGACGTCACCGAAACCAGAGCGCTGAACGTGTTCTTGTTCAAGAAGCGACAAGCAACCGCACGAGGATCCCGCCGTCAAGACGCGGCTTGTCCAACGGGAAGCAGGCCACCATCGCAACTCCGGACGACTACGAATCGCACGTGAAGCCGACGATGCACTTGCCTTCGTACGTCGGGGAATACGAGCCTCCATCGCAGAAGTTCGGCGATGGCTGAACCAAATCGGGGCAGTTCGCCGCTTCGTCCGTGCACGTGAAGCCGACGATGCACTGGCCTTCGTACGTCGGAGAGTACGAACCACCATCGCAGAAGTTCGGCGGTGGTCGAACCAAATCGGGGCAGTTCGCCGCTTCGTCCGCGCACGTGAAGCCGACGATGCACTGGCCTTCGTACGTCGGGGAATACGAGCCTCCATCGCAGAAGTTCGGCGAGGGCTGAACCAAATCGGGACATTCGGCAGGATCGCTTTTGACATCGCTCTTCACGATGTCCGTCTCCGAAGACGGCGCCTTGTTCGATTCCGAGCCACACGCGACCAGAAACGGGAGCAACACGAAAGAATACGGGCGAAGTTTCATGGGCTTTCCAGTGGGTGAGAGGGGACTTCGAAGGGAACCTCGCGGCGCCCTCTCTCCCGTGTATTGGCCGCCCTTCGACGAACCCGTGCCGAAAAGTGCGAGCGCGCGGCGGCGCCCACGACTCCACGACGAGCGCATGTAGAGAGGACGAAGGCGTCAGTCCGAATCCGGCAGCGCCGTCCGGCTCGCACGCTCGCGGATGGACACGCTGTCGTTTTCGACGGGAAGCCAGAGCCGGAAGAGCATGCCCGGCGCCGCGCCGTCGTCGAAGTCGACCCCTCCCCCGTGGATCTCCAAAATCGAGCGCGCGAGCTGAAGGCCGAGGCCGAGGGCCCCGTGTCGGCGCGCGCTCTCGGCGCTCTTGAAGGCGTCGAAGATCTTGTCGCGTTCGATCGCCGGCAAGCTCTCGCCGCTGCCCTCAATCTCGATGCGAAGCCGATGTCCGGTGTCGGACAGCGTCGCACGAACCTCGACGGCGCCGCGCTCACTGAAGCGCGCGGCCGTCATGACGACCGCCGTGAGCGCCTGGACGATGCGCATGCCGTCGACGAAGAGCTGCGGAATCCCAGGTTGAATCTCGACCTTGATCGGGACCGACGTCCCGAACGCGAGCGCGCGCGCCTCGAGCACCGACGCCATGACGACGTCCTCCATCGCCGTCGGTGACGGAGAGAACTCGAGCTCTCCCACCTCCACGCGCGCGCTGTCGAGGATCGTGTCGATGAGCATCAAGAGCTCGCGCCCGCGCTGCTCGATGATCGCGAGGCTCTCGCGCTGGCCGTCCGAGAGGGGATTGCGTCCGACGAGCTCCGCGAAGCCCAAGACGGCGTTGAGCGGCGCCTTCAAGTCGTGGCTCATCGACGCCAACAAGAGGCCGCGCATGCGCTCGGTCGCGGCGCGCGCGTCGATGGCGCGCTCCTGGGCGCCCGCGAACTCGCGAAAGACGCCGCCGAGGGCGTCGATGGCGTGGAGGAGGGCGTCGATCTTGGCGAACCGCGCCTCGTTCTGGATGATCGTGCCCCGCATGACGTCCGCGACGCCGGCGCGGCGGACCTCGTGGGTCGCGAGGACCACGTCCGCCTCGAACGCACCGCCCGCCCTCGTCCCGAGGATCGCGGCGATCGCCACGGCGGCGAAGGCGAGGAGCGCGTACGCGAGGACGACCGGCGAAGGACGCGACGCCCCCAACCGGACGACGACGGCGCCGGACGCCGTAGGGATCGTCGCGCGCTCCTCACCGTCGTTCCCGTGGTCGACCGTGGTGCTCTCCGGATGCATTCGCTCGAATTGCACGTCGAAGCCTGCCGAATGCGCCGCTCGTTGGGCCGCGACGAGGTTCGTTTCGTCGGTCGCGCGAAGATGCGATCCCTCCTTTTCAGCGTCTCCTTTCGACGAAGGCTCGAACACGGCGCGCGCGAGATCCACGGCGTCGGCGGCGCGCGCACTCCGATCGTACGCACGCACGTGCGCGTCGACCAGGAGCGATGCGCCGAGGGCGACGAACGCCACCGGCGCCGTCACCGCCGCGACGAAACGCCGTCGCACGCGCCCCGCCACGGCACCATGGAGCCGACGAAGGGCTTCGCGCGTGGACCGCACGGAGGCGAGCTCCAAGGTGCGCGTCACCGACGCTCGCATCGTGACGTACTCGGGGAGCCCCGCCGTGGCGCGCATCGTCACGAGCAGCAGACCGAGCGCGAGCGAGGCGTAGGCGTCGAGCGCGGGCGGGCGAAGCAGCGGCGAAAAGCACACGAGCGAGGTCGCGATCGCGAAGCCGACGTTCACGACGACCAGACGGATCGGCAAGGCCTGAAGGCGCAGAACGTCGTCCGGAGGGATGACACCGTCGGCGCTCACGAGCGAACGGAGCGTGCCGGTGAGCGGTCGCACGAACGCCACCGTCGACAGCAGCGACGCGGCGAGGGAGAGCGCGCCGAGCCGAAGGAGCATGGCGAGCGCCGCGGACTCCGCCGAAGGGAGAAGGAGGAGGACCCGCGGCGCGAACGCCGCCGTGAGCGCGTACGTCGCCGTGGCCGCGATGACCTGAGAGAGCACGAGGCGCGCGAAGAGCGTCTTCGGTCGCGCGCTCATCGATCGGGCCTCGCGCTCGAAAGACCTTGCCGCGTGGCGTCCCCGACGTCGACGTCGCCGATGGGGAGAACGACACGAAACGCCGCCCCTCGTCCGACGGCGCTCTCGACGGAGAGGGAACCATGATGGAGGAGCACGATCCGCCGCGCGATGGCCAGACCGAGGCCCGTTCCGCGACGGCGACGGCGCTCGCTCTTGCCCTGCTTGTACTCGTGGAACACGAACGGCAACTCGTGCTCCGAGATGCCTGGCCCGGTGTCGGCAACCGTGATCACCGCGTGGCGTCGCTCCTTCGTCACACGCAAGGTCACCTCGCCGTGAGGCGTGAACTTGATGGCGTTGTTGACGAGGTTGCCGAGCACCTGCCGGATGCGTCGACCGTCGACCTGCGCGACGACGGGCTCGGTGAACTCGAGGCGGAGCGCGAGGGGCTTTCCGCCGACCAGACCGCGAGCTTCGCGCACGACTTCGTTGGCGAGCTCGACGAGATCGCGCGGCCTCTTGCTGAGACGGAGCTGGCCGCTCTCGAGCGCCGAGAATTCGAGCAAGTCGTTGATGAGGCCGAGCAGGTGTTGGCCGGAGCCGCGGATTTGCTCGACCTCCTCTCGTGCCGAGGGAGAGAGCGGTCCGTCCACTTCGTCCATCAAGACGTCGGCGAAGCCGAGGATCGCGTTGAGCGGGCTCCGGAGCTCGTGGCTGACCGCGGCGAGGAACGCAGCGCGCTCGCGATCGGCGGCCTGGACGCGCGAGAGATCGTGCCGATACGCGGCTTCGGCGGCCTCGAAACGTCCGACGAGATCGTTGAACGCGACGGTGAGGAGGCCGACTTGGTCCATCGTGCGCGCGGGGATGAGCTCGCCCGTCGGTTCGGTGCGGACGTGCGTCATCCCGTGGACGCGACGCGTGAAGAAATCGACGTCCCGCGTCACGTCGCGCGAGACGGCGAAGGCCACGATGGCCGCCGTGCCGAGCAGGAGCGTCACGAGCGCGACGAGCGAGCTGACGAGCATCGGGGCCCCCTGCGCCGCGGCGGGCTCCGCGACGAACACGACGAGGGCCGGCGGAGAGGCGCCGAGGTCGATGGGCTCGACGGCGAACCGCGAACGACCGAGCCGCATCTCGAGGGCACCTCGCCGCTCCTGCAACATGCGCACGAGCACGTCTTTGGGGGGCGCGCCGAGCGTCTCGTCGACGAGCACACGGCCGTCGGGGGTGGCCACGAGGAGCTCAGCACCGCTGCGACGTGCGGCGAGCTCGATGACTTCGCGGCGCGCGTCGTCCGGAAGCCCGTGCATTCGAGCTGCGAGCGTCGTCGCCAAGAGCTGCGCGCGTGTGCCGGCGTGATCCTCCCCTGCGCGTGCGAGGTGATCGAGGCCGACGACGCCGATGGAAATGGCCACGGCGAGGCCGACGACGAGCACGATGAGCGGCGCCATCGGGATGAACGACCAGCCATGAGCGAGCTTGGGGGCGCGCGAAAAGACCGAGTTGTCGAGCGACGAGCGTCCCGACGCCATCGAGGGCAGCGGCGTCCGGAGGGCCGGCAGCGGCGTCCGCAGCGCCCGCGATGCGTGGGGCGGCGCAGAGCGGGCGGCATCGCCGACGGGCGGGCCGTGAGCCGCGTGCTCAGCGCCGTGCACAGCGCGCGAAGCCGCGTTCTCCGAGCCCGGGTCTTCGTCGGCCACGGCGGCATCTTACCCTGCAAAGATGCGGCGCCCGAGGGCGGAGAGATGAGCGGGTGGGGCGCGGGAGACGCGGCCGAGGTGGAGGAGCGGGACGCGACGGACGCGATCGGGGCCATCCTCGGGGTGGCGCAAGAAGCCACGTCGGTGTGCCGAAGTGTGCCTCAAATGCGGCATCGGTAAGCACCTCGGAGCGCTGTTTTCAAGGCTCGAAACGAGGGCTAACAACGCGGCGCGGCGTACGATTTTTCAGATCTACCCTTGTCGCCGGAGCGCATTGGCTTCAAAAGCGAAGTGGTCCCATGGGCTTCTTCCGGCGCTCGAAAAATACGAAGAGTTCAGCGAGCCGGCACGCGACTGCCACGGGCGTCGCGGAAACTGCGCCCATGTTCGAAGCCTCTCGGGTGGCCGTCGCGCGAACCGAGCCCGTCTCTTTCGCCGACGACCTCGAAAATGCTCTCGAGCGGCAGGACGACTCGGACATTTTCGTGTGTGACCGGTCGCCGGCCGCGAGCGATCGCGCGCCCAACAGCACGGCCCGCCACGTCGATCCGCGCGTGACCCTCTACGTCTACGGCTGGCACAACGTGGAGCCGGGACCTCTCTCGTGGGCGTTCCCGAGCCTTCGCGCAGCGCTGGATGCCGTCCGCACGATGCGCAACGCCGTGCAGTGGTGCATCGTCTCCGGGAACGGATGGTCGAGCGTCGACCACGCCCGGGCCGAAGGCGCAGTGCTCGTCGAACAGCTCGGCTGAAGGGCCCGCGGGCTTCGGCGAAGGGGATGGATCGCCATGGCGGCGAGGGGCATTCGCTCGAGCCCTGCGTGTGAGCCACAAGCTCATCCTTTTCCGCCACCATGGCGAACGATCCTTCGTAACAACGAAGAAAATCAACGTCGGTCATGGGGTGTCGTTGGAGGTTTCGATATTCCATGGGAATTTTATCCACAGATTCCATTATAATAGATATATGGAAACAATAATGACGGGCCACGGGCGCACGCGATCCCCGGACTGGAGCCGCCGGATTGCGCCCATCGAACCGTCCTGGCTCGAAGCGAACCTGGTTTTACCGTCGCTTCGCGTGCTCGACGTCCGGACGAACCCCGATCGCCGCGCCGCCGAGCCCTTCTCCCTCCGACGAACGGCCGCGCACATCGACTTTCGCGGATTCGGCCACCTCGATGCTCCCGCCGGGTGGCGTCCGTCGGGCCATCGTCATCCGCAGAGAGCCGACGCCCACGACGCATTTACCGAAGGCCACGTCCCCGGCGCCGTGTCCTTCGATGTCCGCGAAAAACTCTTCGACGACGATGGTCACATGATCTCCGCGCCGGAGCTGGCCATGACGATGAGTCACCTCGGCGTCGGCGACGAGCACAAGATCGTCCTGGTCGACGAAGGCCGCCCGTCCGATGCGCTCGCGGCGGCGTGGGTCTTCGACCACTACGGGCACGCCAACGTCGGTGTTCTCGTCGGCGGGTTCGCCCGATGGATCGCCGAAGGGCGGCGCGTCGTCCGCTACGTGGCGCGCTACCCCGCGGCGAGCTTCACCGCGAAGGTTCGTGCATAGCGTTCGCCGCCACCTTCGACCTCGCCTCCGCACGGAGGCGCGAACTGCCCTCCGAGCCGCCGTCGAAACAAAAAACCACGGGCCCGCATGCCCAGAGGCACACGAGCCCGCGCGTCGCCGTCGTTCGCCGAGGCCCCGAGCGCCGCGACGAACTTCGCGTCGAGACCGAAAGATCAGACGCGCTCGAGAACGACCGCGAGCCCCTGACCGCCGCCGATGCACGCGCTGCCGACCGCGTACCGCGCGTTCCGGCGCGCGAGCTCGTAGACCAGGTGCGCGGTGATGCGCGCGCCGCTCGCGCCGAGCGGGTGGCCCAGCGCGATGGCGCCGCCGTTCACGTTCGTCTTGTCGCGCGGGAGGCCGAGCTCCTTCTCCACCGCGAGGTACTGCGCCGCGAACGCCTCGTTGACCTCGAAGAGGTCGATGTCGCTCGCCTTGAGCTCCGCGCGTGCGAGCGCGTTCTTGATCGCCGGCGCAGGGCCGATGCCCATGATCGTCGGCTCGACGCCAGCGACGCCCCACTGCACGAGGCGCGCGAGCGGCTTGAGCCCCTTGCTCTTCGCGAACTCCTCCGTCGTCAGCACGAGCACCGCCGCACCGTCGCTGATGCCCGACGCGTTGCCCGCCGTGACGACGCCGTCCTTCTTGAACACCGGCGCCAGCTTCGCGAGCGCTTCGAGCGTCGTCTGCGGGCGCGGGTGCTCGTCGACCGCGAACTGCACGGTGCCCTTCCTGCTGGTGAGCTCGATCGGCGCGATTTCGTCCTTGAAATAGCCCTTCTCGTTCGCCGCCGCCCAGCGCTGCTGGCTCGTGAGGGCGTACGCGTCGATGTCCGCGCGGCTGAGGCCGTACTTCACCGCGAGGTTCTCCGCGGTCACCGCCATCGGCGTGTTCGAGTAGCTATCCGTCAGCGCGCTCCAGAGGGAGTCTTCGACCTGCGGAGCCTTGCCGAAGGGCCAGCCGTCGCGACCGCCGCGTAGCACGTGCGGCGCTTGCGTCATGTTCTCCGTGCCGCCGACGAGCACCGCTTCGGTCTCGCCGAGGAGGAGCTGCTCGGCGCCGTTGATGACGGCCTGGAAGCCCGAGCCGCAGAGGCGGTTGACCGTAAGCGCCGGAGTCGTGATGGGGAGCCCTGCCTTGAGGCCGACGTGCCGCGCGCAGTAGATGGCGTCGGCGCTCGATTGAATCACGTTGCCGATGATGACGTGGCCGATCGCGTCCGCGGCGACGCCCGACTGCGCGAGCGCGGCCTTCGCGGCGTGGACGGCGAGGTCGTTCGCGCTCACGCCCTTGAGCGAACCTTGCATGGTTCCGAACGCCGTGCGCTTGGCACCGACGACAACGATCGACTTCGACAGCTTGGCCATGACAGTCCTCCGGCGATGCCGCTTCGGTACGCGCCCACGACGGGAGGACGAAAACGGCGGGTTCGGGGCGAACTTAGTGGCAACCGCCGGCGGACGCCACCCGTTACGCCGTCGCCCCGCGCCGCTGCGTTTCGAGGCGGTCGTAGTGGCGGTAGCCGAGCTTGTCGACGGCCGACTTCGGGGCGAGACCGATGTCGGCGAGCGTCTTGATCGCATACGTCCCGGCGAGCACCGGCGGACCGTAGGCCTTTCGCGAGGCCGGCGTCTGGAACGCGTCGAGCGGGTAGAGGACGCTGTTCGCGTGCGCGTGCATGAAGTGCGCGGAAGAGTCGCGCGTCCACCCCGGGACGCCCGGCGCCGTGATGACGTGCGGCGTCGCCACGAACTCGCCGCCCGTGAGGATCTCGAGCTCCTGCCCGATCTGCGCGACGATGCAGCCCTCCGGCGGGCGCCCGCGCACCTGCACGCCCGACGGGTTCTCCGGCGTGCCGCGCGTGCGCAAGAAGAGGCCGCTCTTGTCGTCGGGCTTCGCGGCGACCTTGCCCGACGGATCGACGAAACGACCGCCCGGCAGCAGCGTGAGCAGGTTGAAGTCCGTGTGCTCTTCGCCCCAGAGGATGCCGGTGTTCACCTGATCTGGCGCGAGCCCCAAGTAGTGCAGGACGCGCGTGACGTGCGCGCCGCCCTCGCAGATGTTCGTGAACGTGCTCTCCGGCAGGCCGAGCGCGAGCGCCGCGCCGCGCAGGAGCGCGAGGCCGGCCTCGTGGAGCGCGCGCCCCATTTTCGTGTATTCTACACGAAATTCGTCGTCGCCTTCCGGCCAGACGTTCGGCGGGTACAGCTCCGGGTACTGCGCCTCGAGAACGGGATCGTTGTCGTACGGCGCCATGAAGTAGCATTCCTTGAAGTCGGGCTGCCCGCCTCCGGCGACGGCGACCTCGGTGTTCGGCGGCGTCCACCCGCGCTGGAACCAGAGATCCGAGCGCGCGAACTTCTGCTTCGAAGCTTCGGGGCGCTTCGTGAAGGTGCGAAAGTGATCGTAGACGCGCATCACGCCGTCGGCGTCCACGCCGTGGTTCTTCACGTACGCGAGGCCGTACGTGCCGAACGCTTCGCGGATGGCCGCGCCGGCCGCGTGGATGCGTGCGGGATCGTTCGAGCGGAGGTCGGCCAGGTCGACGGTCGGGATTTGGAGGGTCGTCATGAGCGTCGACTCTCCTAGCAACATCGGTCGTGGCCCATCAACACGTAGGTCGAACGGGCTGCCAAAGAGACGAACGCGACCGTGCCGTGGCATCGGAAACGCCGGTCGGTAGGCCCGATGCGAGCCATGGGGGCCGAGCGGACGGCGAGCCGACGGCAGGGTGACGCGGACCGGCGGCGTCGCGGAGATTCGTCAGAAGGTATAGCGGAGCAGAGGCAAGGTGACCGGACGGGCGCCGACCGTCGCCATCGGATCGACGTGCCATTCGGGCTGGCGGTCGGGGAGGCGCCGAACGCCGGCCAGGGGGCTCGGAACCGCCGTCACGGTCGACTTGGGGCTCGACGCGAGGCCGATGATGCCGCCGGTGATGAGCGCGGCTCCGGCGACGCCAGGGATCCACACGCCAGGGTACGCATACCAATTTCCGAAGAACGCGCCGACGTCGCCGAGGCATTCGCCGTACGACGTGGACGAGGTGCCGTCGACGATCGGGCAAATCAGCGCGAAGCCGAAGAACATGCCGACGACGAGAATCGACGTGACGCCGAGCGCGGGGACGGCGCCGACGACGCCGACGACCGTGATGGCGATCGAGAAACCGTGGAGGGTCGACGACGACGCGTCGACGAGGAGGTTCGTGGCGCCGCGCTGCAAGCGGAAGGGCGCCGACGTGCGAATGCCGCTGCCGTTGATGCGGTAGTTCGCGTCGAGCGGCAAGGGACGGTTGCACGGCGCGTGGCAGACCGGGATCCACTGCCCGCTCTGTTGCATCTCGAGCTCGACGTCGTCGGAGGTCTCGAGGTGCACGATCCCGAGCTCTCCAGGGGGCTGCGAGGCAGGCGCGACCTGAGGCTGGAAGCCCGTCGTGAGGGGAGGCGGCGCGGCGCTGGGCGCGGAGACACCCGCGGTCGTCGATGGCACACCGGTCGAGGGCACCGACGTGCCGGACTGTGCCACGCGGAGAGGGGACGCCGCAGTGTCCGCAAGGGCGGGACTAGCCAGCATCCAGGAAGAGACCGTGAACGCAAAAGCTGCCTTCGATCGCATGCCTCGATCGATAACTCATCCGTAAAATTCTATCTCTATCGAGCTAAATTTCATCAACGTCGGTTTGTGCAAACCTTCGTAAAGACAAGGTTTGTGGAAAACAAAAAGGTAGGAGCGCGGGGTACCGAGACCGACGCGCTCCTCGACGTTTTGGCTTCTAAGGGCGTGCCCGAGATGGCTCGCTGCCCCGCCTGCGTCGCAGGCTCGAGCGGCGATCTCTAGGGCTCCGCGATGGGCTCAGTTCGCCGTCGGACATGCGCCATCGCTGGCGATCGACGTGCCCGCGGCGTGCGCCTGGCAGTCGTTGCCGTACGTCTGGCCATCGCAACCGCACACGGGGTGATAAATCTTGTAGCAAATCTCCGGGCGGTACGCGCAGACACCCGGCGCGTCGGCCGCTCCGCAGTAGTCGCCTTCTTTCCACTGACAGAACTGACCGGCGTTGCACGTCACGCCCGACCACGAACCGCACGACTTGCCTTCCCGGCGCGTCACGCGAAGGTAGAACTCGGACGCCGACGCGAACGGCCCGCAGTCCGGCGTGTTCGGTTTGCACTTCGGCAGCGCCACGCCTCCCGCGAGGAGGATGCCGTCAGCGGTGCCGATGGCCTGGTTCGCGCGCGCGATCGTGTCTTCGTCCGCGGGCGTCTCCGTCCCGTCGAGTCGAACGCTGACGAGGTTGTAGCTGTTCTTGCCGTTGAGCTCGTACGCGCTCGTCGACGGGCACGGCGCCTGGATGCAGCGGATGCCGTTGTCGGCGATCCGATAGAACGTGCCGTCCGGCGTCGACCCCGTGGCGCCGATCCATGCTTCGTTCGCTTTGAGCGTGCCGAGCACGGCGCCCATCGACGTCGTCTTGTACGTACGCGCCTTGACGATCGCTTTGCCGTCTTCGAACGCCGCGCGGAACTCCGCCTCTTCGCGCTCGGAGAGTCCGACGCCGCCGAAGGTGATCGCCTGGACGTAGCATTCGTCGCGCTTGCTGCCGTCGGCGCAAACGGTCTTCGCTTCGTTCACGCGCTTGACGAAGAAGCCGCCGCAGAGCGGCGCCGCGCACTTGCGGAAGTCACGTCGGGTCACGATGAAGTACCCGCTGTTCGAAGCACCCGTGACCGCCTCTTCCGACGCGACGACGTCCGTGTCGTCACCGTCGTTCGTGGCATCGGCCGCGCAGCCGGCCGCACCCAACGTCAGAAGCGAAACCCCCAGAAAGAACGACGCCGCAGCGAATTTCATGGGCGCCCATGTAGCACCGTGTAGGAGGTACGCAATCCCTGTCGTACCCATCACGCGCATTCGTTGTGGGCGCGACTTCGTGCCCCTCCGACCTGCGGTCTACGTGCCGCAAATCATCAAGGTCGGTCGACGCGGAAGGCTCGACGCTGGAAGGCTCGACTCATCAAGGTCGGGCGGCCCGCGGGCGGCCGGCGGGGTGGTCGCGGGACGCCGCTAAGTGTCCGAAGTCGTTGCCCATGCGCCGGTCAGGACGTTCTCGTTGCGCTCCTTGACGCTGACCTGGAGGGCCACCTTGCCGGGCGCGACCACCCAGCCCTCCGTGACGAGCGTATCGCCCGGCCAGACGGGCCGACGGAATTGCCCCTCGATCGCCGTGATCTTCGTCGCGTCGCCGGCGCATGCGCCTTTGGCGACGTGGCGGACCATGTACCCGTACGTGCAAAGCCCATGAAGAATGGGGCCCTGCGGAAAGCCGACCTTCGCGGCGAACTCGGGATCGGCGTGCAGCGGGTTGAGGTCGCCCGAAAGGCGGTAGAGGAGCGCCTGCTCCGCCGACGTGGCCTCCTCGATGCGGAAATCCGCGGGGCGATCCTTGGGGATCTCGGCGACCTTCGGCTCCTTCGGCGGGGGCTCGCCTCCGAAGCCGCCCTCGCCACGAAAGATGATCTGCCACGTCGTCTCGAACAGGAGCTTGCCCGACGCGTCGTTCGTCTCCGTGTCGACGAGCAGGATGGCGAACTTCCGCATGTCGTAGATCCCGCGGATCTTCGCGCGCGTCGACAACGTGCCGTTCGGCGGAATCTCGCCGTGGAGCCGGACGCCCTGCGCGCCATGAACGACCATCGCGAGATCGCCGCCCGTCTTCGAGATCCGCTCGAACATCGCCGGAAACGCCGGCGCGACGGCGAAGCTCGGCAGCACCTTCGGCCCCTGCCCTTCGTAGAGGTACGGGAGCTCGTCCTTCTTCGCGCCCACGCCGAGCGCGTAGAGGACGGTGTCTCTCCACGCATGCGTGGACGAAATCGGAGCACTCCACTGATCGACGAGCGAAAGATCCAGAGCCATCGCGGCATCCTCGACAGGAGGCCCTCTGCCGTCAACGGATTTGGCGCTCTCGGGTAGAGCGGGAAGAGCAGACAGCGGCTGTCGCAGCGGATGCTCCTATCGCTCGAACGCATTCCGCAATCCGCACGGCCCACCGTGTGAGCTCGATGCACCTATCTCCCTTCTCGTTGGTGGACCGCCTCGCTCACCCATGAACATTTCATCGTGCAATGTGAATATTGCCGTCGCCCTCCTCGTCCTTCGCCGGGCCCCGGCGAGACCTCCGCCGCCTCGGACCACGGCCCGCCCTCCCCGACCATGAGGTGATCTCTCAGGATTGTCAGGTGCGTGCGCCGCGCCGCGCTCACTCTTCGTTTGCACGTCGGCGCGTGTCCGCTCGCGCCAAAAGCTCGTCGCGATCGGCTCTCGCTTCTCCATCTCTCGCGGACGCCTTCACTCTTGCTTCGATCCATGAGTTCCAAAAACCTCCGAGCAACGCGAGGCGTGCGGCCTTTCTTCGCGCTCCTCTTCCTCCCTCTTCTCACCACCGGCTGTTTCAATACGCCGACGTACTTCCGCGACGGGCGCACGCTGGAGAAGGGGGAACTCCACGTCGGCGTGACGTGGGGGTTGCCGATCGCGGTGCCGGGCGAAGCGACGTTGAAGTCGGGCCAAAAGGCGTCGGGCGATTGGGCGCAGACCACTTCGTCGACGCGCAAGGCGGCGTGGAGCCTTTCGGTGCTGGTGCCGAGCACCCGTCTGAGCTTCGGGGCGGGCGCCGACTTCGAGCTCGGGCTCGGACTCGGGCCGATGTCGATGGAGCTCCTCGCACGGCGCGCGATCGTCAAAGGAGAGATCACGAACCTCGCGGCGCAGACGTCGCTCGCGATGGTGCCGCTCGCGACCGGCTCGCCGCTTCCGCAGAACATCCGCCTCGGCGTCGACGGCTCGGTGGGCAAGACGCACGAGTTCCTCTTCGGCACCTACGCCGAGTTCGGACCGCAGGCGTACGCGCGCGAGCTCGGCACGATCCCCGAGACCGATCCGCGGAAAGAAGGTCCACGCAGCTCCGGCCTGACGCTCGTACGGCGCGAACTCCGCGTCGTCGCGGTCACCGGCGCGTCGATCGAGGTGGGGCCCGCCGCGATCCGCGTCGGCGTCGCTCCGTACATCGTCCCGTGGTCCACCATGACGGACAGCCATTGTCTGGGATGCAACGACGCTCCCGTCGCGTTCAAGCACGACTACGGGGTCGGCGTGCTGGTCGGCTTCGACCACAAGTCGAAGAAGAAACAGTGATCGGCGGTCATGTCCGAAGACGCGCCGTCGACGGATCTGCCCGTCCCCCTTGACGGACGCTGCGCGAACGAGGACCGTCGCGCCGTGCACCTGGCGACGAACTGGCCGACGACTTTGGCGACGAATGGGCCGACGGCCGACCAATGGTCCGCCATCGGTCTCGCTTGGGCGAAGGTGCTGCCGACCGTCACGATCGTCCCCGCCTTCGGGCTCAAGGCGCTCCCCGCCCCCGCGCGCGCCATCTTCGGCGTGGCGTTGGCCGCCGCGATCGCGCCCGCGGTGACGGCCACCTCCGCGGACGGCCCGTGGATCGCACGCGCGCTGGAGCACGTCGTCGCGGGGCTCCCGGTGGCGCTCGCCGCGGCCATCCCGCTCTGGGCCGCGACGATGACGGGCGGGCTCGTCGACACGCTTCGCGGCGCGGAGACGTCGGCCTTCACCGTCGTGGAGGGACGCACGGGCAGCTTCGGCGCCTTGTTCGGGTTGTTCGCCAGCCTCGTGTTCCTCTCGACCGGCGGCGCCGCGCGAACGGCCGAGGCGCTCGCGGCGTCGGAACTGCCGGCGCACCCACTCCTCGCGGCGATGCACGATCTCACGGCGGGCATCGGGATCGCCGTCGCCATCGCGGGTCCCGTCCTCGCGACCTCGGTCGTCCTCGAGATCACCCTCGCGCTGGTCGCGCGCGCCGCGACGCCCGCCCACGTGCAGGCGCTGTTCGCGCCGATCCGATCGCTCGGCCTCTTGGCGATCGTCGCCGTCGCGCTCGAACGCATGCTCACGCTCGTCGCGCGGTTCGTGCGCTCACCGATCGGGTGACGCGGACGTCAGAGCGGCAGGCGGTACCCCATCGTCAAGCCGACCTCGATGGCGAGGACGTCGTTCGTGAGCGTGGGGCAATCGCCGATCGGCGAACATTCGGGCCGCTCCGGCAGGAACCACTCCGAGCCGCGCACGTGCAAGCCCGCGATCCAGTTCTCCGAGAGATAATAGTTGCCGCCGGCCTGCAGGCCGACCGCCACGCCCTCCGTCCGAACGGTCACTTCCTTCTTTCCGAGGATGCTCGGGACGTCGGGGGCGGCCTCCGTCGTGAAGCGGTCGGCGATGACCACGCCGCCGACCGATGCGCCGAGCCAGACCTCGCTGAATTTGTAGTGGATCGGGATGTACCGACCTTCGACGCCGAGGAAGAGGTAGCTGCGCGAATGCGTGCGAGCCAGGCCGCCGAGGCCGCCGTATTCGCTGTCCGAGGTCGGGCGCGGCGCGAAGAGCGCGCCGGCGCCGACGGCGAAGCTGCGGTTCCATCGATAGAGGAAGTGGAGCCCCATGAGCAATGTGGCGTCGCCGCGACCGATGCGTCCGACGATCGGCGCGTCGCCGCCGCGTTGCCCGGGAGAGATGGGCGCGGTGGGCAGGGCGAGGATGCCGCCTTCGAGCTCGGCGACCGTGTGCGGCCGGTCGATGAGGCGGACGAGCCCTTCGTGCTTGCCCATCGGCTCTTCGCCGGCGCGCGCGACTTCGATCATCCGACCTTCGACGCGCTGGCGCGGCGTGGCGTCGTTCGGGAGATCCGGAGCGCGAGGCTCGGGCGGGGGCGGATCGACCGCAAAGCTCGGCGTCGGCGCCGCGACGACGAGCGCCAACGCCGCGAGCGGCGCCAAACCCCGTCGCCGGGCCCCTCGCGGGCCTCGTCGCACGAATGTGCATCTTACATCCATTTGATGCTCGGTGCGGGCGCGGGCGTGGGCTCGGATGCATCGGCCGGCGGCTTCGCCTCCGGGGCTTTCGACGGGGCCGTTTCCGTCGACGAAGCTTCGGCGGCCGACTTCGACGCGTGGGACGACGCCTTTCTCGGCTTCGTCGCGGCGCGCACGGGGGCTTCGACCGGAGCCGCCACCTCCGTCACGTCGGTGGCGGGCGCCAAGATCTGCGGGCCCGAAAGCACCGAGCCCGCGTTGAACGTCGAGAGCTCGGCTTGGTAGCGGTCGACCCAAAGCGACGCCGTCGTGTCGTTCGGATCGAGCTCGATGGCGAGCTCGAGATCCTTGATGGCCCCCGCGCGATCGCCGCCGTCGTGCTTCGTCACGGCGCGCGTGACCAGCCCACGTGCCGCGCGGACGCGGACGTCGACGATCCGCGGTTCGCCCGGGTGGCGGCGGAGCCCGTCGTCGGTGAGGTCGCGCACGTTGTCACCCGGCGGAGCGTCGAACCGACCCGCGAGCATCGCCTCCGTCGCGCGCTCGGCCGTGCGGTCGGCGTCGCCCGCCCCCGTCTTGCCCATCTTCCATGCGAACACGCCCGCGAGCGATGCGCCGATGACGAAGCACAGCGCGACGATCAGAAAGCCGCGCGAAAACGAGGCGCCGTCCTCGTCGGAGGCCTCGGGCAACGAGGCCCGATCCGGCGTCGAGGCCCGATCCGGCGTCGACGCGCGGGCGTTCGGGGCCGGCGACCGCGGAGGGACGGGGTCGAACAACGGCGTGACGTACGCGGTCGCCCCGAGCGGC
>JBGAHN010000124.1:0-17534 GCA_044226145.1 Labilithrix sp.
GGTGGCCGGATCAGGCGCATGCCCGGCCCGGCCACCGCGACGAAACTCCAAGTCGTTGAAATCCCTCATGGCCGTGCTCGGCACGGGACGCGCAAAGGTCCCGCTCGCATGCAAGCCTGCGAGCTTCGGCCTACACTTGCGAACACGATGAAGGCCGCGTCCCTTCGGCACGTTCGCCCGGTGCGCCCGCTCGCATTTCCATCCAGCCATCCGGAGTGGGAAATGTCGGAAGGGAGCCGTCACTATCGACTTTGCGCGCTGCTCTATGCCTTGCTGCGCGAGGTGTGCGGCCCCGACAACACGGCGGGCGCGGACCAGTTCCTCTATTTCGACGCGTCCGATCCGCGCCAGTGTTGTGCGCCCGACGGCTACGTCAAGCTCGGGGTCCCAGAGCCGGAAGACATCCGCTCGTGGAAGACGTGGGAGCGCGGCTCGCCCGAGCTCTGCATCGAAATCCTCAGCCCGAGCGACACCAAAGAGAAGCTCACGCTCCGAGAAAAGTTGCGTCGCTTTCACCGCATCGGCGTCTCCGAAGTGGTCGTCTTCGACGTCGAGGCCAAGCCGGGCGCGCGCCTGCGAGCGTGGGATCTCATCGAGGGTGACCTCGTCGAACGTGTCGTCGAGAACGAAGCCACGCCTTGTCTGACGCTCGATCTGTGGTTCGTCATCGCGCCCGCACGCGAAGAGCGCCTCTCCGCGGCCTTGCGTCTCGCGCGCGATCCTGAAGGAGCGGCGCTCTTGCCGACCGCCACCGAGCGCGCGGAGGCGCTCGTTCGCGAAGCCGCGGAAGCCGACGCGCGAGCGACCCGAGCGGCGACCGCGGCGGCCGAAGCAGAAGCGAAGATCGCACGATTGGAGCAGGAGCTCGCGCGTTCGCGGGGCACGTGAACGACCGCGGGCGCCGCCGCCCCACCTCGCGCTACGTCACGATGGTGAGCGCGAAGGCGTCGTAGATGGCCACGTCGGCGCCTTCGACGCGCGTGACGAACGTGCGCTGATCCGCGCAGAGGCCCTTGGGTCGAACGAGCTTGCCGGACGCGAGCTCGAAGGCGTAGCCGTGCACGGGGCAGACGACGCACGCGTCTTCGAGCCACCCCTCCGAGAGACTCGCGCCCGCGTGGTTGCAGGCGTCTTCGATCGCGTAGAGCCCGGCCTCCGACCACACGACGAGGACGTCGAACGGCGGATAGGCGACGCGCACGAGCCCTTGGCTCCGGACGTCGTCGAGCGGGATCTTCGCGACGAGCTTCACGGACCGAAGACCTCGACGGCGCTGCCGTTCATCGCGTCGGGGGCGTCGAGCGCGAGGAACGTGACCGTCTCGGCGACCTCCTCGGGCGTCATCCGAGGTTCGAACCCGCTGCCCACGAGCATGTCGGTGTCGACCGAGCCGGGCATGGCGCACATCGTTTGGAGACCCGTACCGCGAAGCTCTTCGGCGAGCGACTTCACGAAGCCGACGGTGCCCCACTTCGACGCGCAGTACGCGCTCTGGCGCGCGGTGCCGAGCGTCGACGAGATGCTGCCGAGGACGACGATGCGCCCGCGGCCGGCCTCGCGCATGCGCGGAAGGAACGCGCGCGCGATGAGGAAGGTCCCCTTGAGGTTCACGCCGACGACGGCGTCCCAATCGGCCTCGCTCATCTCGTGGACGAACGCGCGGCGCACGATGCCGGCGTTCGAGACGACGACGCGAGGGACGCCGAGCTCGGAGAAGACGCGCTCCGACGCCGACGCGACGCTCGTGGCGTCGGCGACGTCGCAAGGCACGGCGAGCGCGCGGACGCCGAGCGCGACGACGGCCTCGGCGACGTCCGCGAGGCGCGAGGGCGTGCGGCCGAGCAACGCCACGTCGCAGCCGCGGCGCGCCAAGTCGAGGGCGACGGCGCGGCCGATCCCGCGGCCGGCGCCCGTGACGACGGCGATCATCGATGGTCTCCCAGCACGCCGAGCACGACGGCCGTGAGCGCGGCGTCGAGGTTCGGCGACGTCGACGTCGTCTCGACGCGCGAGCCGACGGCGCGCTCACCACGCGCGACCATGCAGGCGTGGACGAGCGAAATGCGGCACGCGACCCATTCCGGCGCGAGCACGCGCGAAAGGTCGTGAACCACGGAAGCCCCGACGTGCTCCTGGAGCGTGAGCCGACGCGCGTGCGCGTCGACGAGGGCCGCCAGCGTCCCGATCCCGACGATGCGCCCCTTCGCCTTCATCGCGATGGTCGCCGTCCCCATCGCGGGGAGCAGGTGGTGCGGGCAGGTCGTGACGACCGGGAGATCGCGCGCCACGACGACGTCCGAAGAGGAGGCTTCGATGACGCTCCGCCGAACGAGCGCTTCGGTGTCGACGGCGTAGCCCGAGCAGAGCTCGTTCACGAACGCCTCGGTGACCCGCTCGCCCGTCCCCACGAGCTCTGGCTCGACGGCGGGATCGCGGCCGATGGCGCGCAAGAAGGCGTCGATCGCCCGGGCGGCGGCGGCATGGTCGATCGTCATGATGACTCCAGCCTACCTCGCTCTCGATGTCCGGAAAATGACGGCTCAGCCGCGCATCGAATCGACCGGATCGGCCGTCGCCGCGCGCCACGCAGGGACCACGCTGAGGAGCGCGAAAGGACCGAGCACGGCGAGCGAAATGCCGAGGAGCTGCGCGACGTCGACCGCGGGCGTGAGCGACGAACGCGGGTAGAGCGAGCTCCATCCGACGAGCGCCGCACGGAGGCCAGGCGCGCCGAAGACGAAGACCCACACGTACGCCGACGCGAGCCCGAGGGCCGTCGCCGCCGCGCCGACGAGGAGCGATTCGAAGAGCTTCGCCCACAAGACGTCCGAGGTCGACCACCCGACCGCCTTGAGGACGGCGATCTCCTTCTTCTCTTCGAGCCCGACGCCGCTCGCGCGATCCCACGCGAGGACGAGCAGCGCGAGGAGCGCCGGCAGCGTCGCGCCGAGCACGAGTCCGGCGCGGCGGCCGTACGCGAGCCGATGGACACGCGCGAGCAGATCGCGCTCGATGACGCGCGATCCCGGGATGCGCGCGGCGATCTCGGCGGCGACGACCTTCGCTTCTTGCGGGTTCGACAGGACGACCGCGAGATCCGTCGCTTCGCCTTCGGGCAAGCCGAGCAGCGCTCGCGCGTCCGCCTCGTCGCACATCAAGACGTCCGCGGTCCAGAGATCGAGCGACGCGCGGAACGTGCCCACGAGCGTGAGCGCGGGGGCATCCGCGTCGACGCTCGGGAGGTTGAGGCGATCGCCGGGGCGCATCCCGAAGAACTTCGCGAGCTCGGAGCCGGCGATCATTTCGTGCCGACCGGGCACCAAATCGCGCCCTTCGTCGAGCGTCGCCGAAGCCGTGGTGAGCGCGGCGGCGCCGTCGTTCGTGCCGACGATCGTGACGTTGCCTTGGAGCGACGGGAGGAAGACGTAGCCCCACGCGCGCGCCGTGACGGAGCGCACGGACGGGATGTCGACCAAGCGTTCGCGATCGCCCTTCGCGATCGTCGTCGGCCGGCCGCCGACGAGCTTCTGCACGACGATGTCGGGTTGGACGTCTTCGGCGCGATCGGCCTCGCGTCGCAAGGCCTCGGTCAAGAACACGACCGCCGAGACGAGCGCGACGGCGAAGACGAGCCCGCCGCCCAACGCGAACGAACGCGCCTTGCGCCGCGCGAGGGCGCCGAGCGCGAACGCGAGGATGGACCGCTTCACCGCGCCTCCTTCTCGACGACGAGATCCCGATCCACCGAGAGCGACGTCCTCGACGAGCGCCGCGCCGGCACGACCCAGACGTCGACCGGTGGAGCCACCGCGGCGCTCGCGGGATCGGGATCCGGGAAGGCCGGCCCGTCCGAGAACGCCGCCGTCGGCTCTTCGAGCGAGATCGATCGGAGCCATCGCGCGCCCCCGGAGAGGGCGAGATCGGGCGACGCCAGCCGCGTCGCGAGCGTGCGAACGGCCGGGTCCGACGCTGCGGAGGCCTTGCGACGGAGGTGCGCGTCGATCCCGAGCCCCGCGACGACGACGAACGGGCTCACGAGGAGGAGCACGGCCACCCACCACCGCGTCGTTTCGCGTGCGACGACGCGAAGTTCGCGCGCTCGGGTTTCGTTCGCCCTTTCGTTCGTCATGACGACTGCACGAGGATGAGGAGCTTCGTGAGCAGGAAGTCGGCCACGAGGATCGCGATCGACACGGCCACGACGGTGCGCGTCGTCGAGAGACCGACGCCCTCGGTGCCGCCCGTCGTGCGGAGGCCGAAATGGCAGCCCACGATCGCGATGATGTAGCCGAACACCGGCGTCTTCAGGACGCCCGCGAGGAAGTCTCCGATGCGGACCGACTCGAGCGACGACGTGATGAAGAGGTTCGGCTCGATGTTGAACTGGAATTTGCAGATGATGATCGCGCCGAACGTCCCCAGCACGAGCGCGTACGTGGCGAGGAGCGGCATGACGATGATCGCCGCCGCCACGCGCGGCAGGACGAGCTTCTTCGCCGGATCGGCGCCGAGCGCGCGGATGGCGTCGATCTGCTCGGTGACGTTCATCGCCCCGACCTCGGCCGTCATGCCGCTGCCGATGCGACCGCCGACGATGACGGCCGTGAGCGTGGGCGCGAGCTCGCGGCAGAACGACAAGACGACGACGCGCGGGATGTACTCGACCGCGCCGAAGCGCTCGAGCGCGAACGCGAACTGGACCGTCATGACCATCCCGATGAAGAGGGACGTGACGGCGACGATGCCCATCGATTTGACGCCGAGCGACTCGAGCTGCAGGAGCGTCGACGAGAGCTCGAACGGCCGACGGAAGATGGATGTGAACGTCCGCACCGACAGGAGCCCGATGTCGCCGAGGTGCTCGACGAGGTGGCGCAGGCGCTCGGTGTGGTAGGCGACGAACGACGGCTCTGGCGCCGGGACAGGGATGGAGGGCCGCATCGACGGAGACGCCGTCGACGGCGGGGCGCCCTCGTTTCCCGCGTCGGTCGTCATCCGACGACCCCGGATCCGGGCAGTGAACGGAAGCTCCGCACGAACCCTTCGAAGGCGGCCGTTCCCTCGTCGAAGGAGGCCTCCGGCGCGGTGAAGACGAAGTCGTACGTGCAGCCGTCCTTCTTCAAGACGAAGATGTCGAGCGACGTCGGCACGCCGTCCCATTTCGCGCGCACCTTCGTGTGCAGCACCTCGCGCCGATCGAACGGCTCGGTCTCCTGACTCAGGATCTGCCGCTCCGTCGAACCCATGAGCAGATGGTTCGTGAGCGCGGGGAGCGGCGTGTCGGCGTCGGCCTTCGCGCAGCGTGCGTTGACGAGCACGGAGCCGCCGTGGGGATCGTCGCGGAACGCGAGGCTCGCGCCCGTGACGTCGATGGATCGCCAGGTCGCCGGCACCGGCCCGATCGTGAAGGCGATGGGACCGTCGCGGTAGACGTTGCCATCGAACGATCCGCGCGCGCCGCCGCATGCGCCGAGCGCCCCGACCATGCTCCACGCCCCGATCCCGAGCACGAAACCCATGCTTTTCGAGACTCGCGCGAGGTTCCGTCGGACCGCCGGTCCCAACGAAAACGCGCCGACACCCGTCGAACCGAGGCGGTGCATGCGGCTGCTTTTGTTAGCACGAAGGCGGGCCCGGAGGCTGCTATACCGTATCCGCCATGGCCGTCCGCCTCTACAACACGCTGACCCAGAAGGTCGAAGACTTCGTCCCCGCGACCCCCGGAGTGGTCAAGCTCTACGTCTGCGGGATCACGCCGTACGACTTCGCCCACGCCGGTCACGCGCGGACCTACACGACCTTCGACGTGCTCTACCGTTTCTTGAGGGCGCGCGGCTTCTCCGTCACGCATTGCCGCAACGTCACCGACGTCGACGACAAGATCGTCAACCGCGCGCGCGAGCTCGGCGAAGAACCTTTGGCGCTCTCCAAGCGGATGAGCGAGCTCGCCGACGAAGATCTCGCGGCCATCGGCGTCCTGAAGCCGACGGTGTCGCCGCGCGTGTCGACGAGCATCGAAGACATCGTCCGGCTCGTCGAGGAGCTCATCGAGAAGGAGCACGCGTACGTCTCGGAGACGCCGCTCGGCAAGGACGTGTACTTCGCCGTCCGTAGCTTCTCCGCCTACGGCAAACTGTCGCGGCGCAACATCGACGACCTGCGCGCGGGCGCGTGCGAGCGTCTCGCCGAAGGTGCGGCCGACGTGAAGCGCGATCCGCTCGACTTCGCGCTCTGGAAGGCGGCGGGCGAGGACGGCTTCGGTTGGGACAGCCCGTGGGGTCGCGGACGGCCGGGCTGGCACATCGAATGCTCGGCGATGGCGTGCCGGCACCTCGGCGAGCACATCGACATCCACGGCGGCGGCATGGACCTCATCTTCCCGCACCACGAGAACGAGATCGCGCAGAGCGAAGCAGCGCATGGTCCGGAGTTCTCGAGGTACTGGATGCACGGCGGCTTCCTCGAGATCGACAAGGAGAAGATGAGCAAATCGCTCGGAAACTTCGTGACGATCCGCGATGTGCGTGAGCGCAACGACGCCGAGGCGCTCCGCTATTTCTTCCTCGGCACGCACTACCGCGGGCCGCTGTCGTTCGACGTCGACAAGAAGGACGGGCGCGTTCGCTTCCCGGGCGTCGACGAGGCCGAGCGCCGGATGGATTACTTGTATTCCACACGCGATGCGCTCGTCGCGGCCGCGGACGGGCACCCGCCGAGCGACTCGAACGTGCTCCAAGGTCAGGCCAAGATCGTCGAGGAGGCGCGGGATCGGACGCTCGCCGCGCTCGACAAGGACCTGAACACGCCGCAAGCGCTCTCGGTGCTCGCGGAGGTGACGAAGGCGGCCAACGAGATCGTCATGCAAGGCGCGAAGATGAAGAAGGATCCGGCGAAGCACGACGCCGTCCGTGGGCTCGCCGCGAAGGCCGTTCAAGCCATCGACGCGGTGTGCGCGCCGCTCGGTCTCATGCTCGCGCCGAGCGACGAGTATTGGCGACGGACGCGCGCGCAACGGCTCGCACTACGAAAGCTCGACGAGGCGGCGATCGACCGCAAGGTCGAAGAGCGCGGACGTGCCCGCGAGTCGAAGGACTTCGCGCGTGCCGACGCGCTCCGCAAGGAGCTCACGGAGCTCGGCGTCGAGGTGTTCGACGGGGTCGACGCGAGCACCTGGCGCATCGGGGTTTAGTGACGGTCCAGCGGAGCTGGTACGGCCGGACTCTCCTCCGTCCCGCTCCGCCGTGACGCTTCGATGCTCTTTCGAGGCCTCCTTGGAGGCTCCGGCGAAGAATCCCTTCGCAAACGGCCGGGCTTCGTAGAAACGAACGACGCAAAGCGCCACGCATTTCCGCGCGAGGCATCCAACGAAACACTTTCTCGTTGGAGCACCTCGGCATGAGCTCATCCGCTACTCTTCCATCGTCGGCGTCGTCGATTCGCTCGCTCGAACGAGCGGACGACGCCGCGATCGACCGACACGACGGTTCGGACGCGTCCGCCCGCGCACGCACGGAAACCACGCCCGACGAGGCGCAAGCCGCGCCGAAGAAGAAGCGCGCGCCGCTCGTGTTCGGCGGCATCGCCCTCACCGCGGCCGTGATCGCGGGATCGTTCTGGGTCGCGGGCCGGGGCAAGGAATCGACGGACGACGCGTTCGTCGAAGCGCACGTCGCGAGCGTCGCCGCGCGCGTGCAGGGTCAGGTCCTGCGCGTCGACGTGAAGGACAACGAGCTCGTCGAGGTCGGCCAGGTGCTCGTCGTGCTCGACGACCGCGACGCGAAGGTGAAGCTCGCCACGGCCGAGGCCGACGCGATGTCGGCGAAGGCGAATTTGTCGGCGGCCCAGACGCAGCTCGCGCTCACGGAGAAGAGCGTCGACGCGAACCTGCGCCAAGCCAAGGGCGGCATCGTGCAAGCCTCCGCGGCCGCGCGCGCGTCGCACGCGGGCATCGATCAAGCGAAGGCCGACGTCGACGCCGCCGAATCTCGCAGGCAGCTCGCCGAGCTCGAGCTCCAGCGCGCCGAAAAACTCCACACGGAGGGCGCCATCCCGCAGGCCGACTACGACACGAAGCGCGCGCTCTTCGATCAAGCCGTCGCGACCGTGGCGCTCACCAAGGCGCGCGAGCAGAACGCCGTGGTCGGCATCTCGAACGCCGCGGGCGGGATCGAATCGGCGCAAGGGCGCCTCGTCGCCGCGCAAGCGGGCCCGGAGCAGATCGAAGCCGCGCGCGCCGCCGTCGCGGTCGCCGATGCGCGGGTCGCGCAGGCCGAAGCGGCCGTCGACCAAGCGAAGCTCCTCCTGTCGTACACGGAAGTGAAGGCGCAGGTGCGCGGCGTCGTCTCACGGCGAAGCGTCGAGGTCGGGCAGATGGTCGACCCGTCGCGCCCGCTCATGGCCATCACGGCGCTCGACGACGTGTGGGTCGTTGCAAACTACAAGGAAGACCAGATCGCCGAGATGCACCCCGGGCAGAAGGCGAAGGTCACCATCGACGCGTTCCGTGGCCGTGCGATCCCGGCCCACGTCGACAGCCTCTCCGGCGGCTCGGGCGCGCGCTTCTCGCTCCTGCCGCCGGACAACGCGTCGGGCAATTTCACGAAGGTCGTCCAGCGCATCCCCGTGCTCGTCCGCCTCGACGAGAAGCTCCCGCCCGAGGCGACCCTGCGCCCCGGCATGAGCGCCTACGTGACCGTCACCACGAGCCCGTGAGGCCATCGTGCAAGAGCGCGGCGTCGTCTCCGGAAGCAAGGCAGGCATCACCTTCGTCGTGATGATCGCGGCGCTCATGGCGCTCGTCGACATCACGATCGTGAACGTCGCGCTCAACGACATCCGCGCAAGCTTCGGCACGCCGCTCGACCAAATCGGTTGGCTCATGGCGCTCGTCGACATCACGATCGTGAACGTCGCGCTCAACGACATCCGCGCGAGCTTCGGCACGCCGCTCGACCAGATCGGGTGGGTCTCGACCGGCTACATGATGGCGAACATCGTCGTCATTCCGATGACCGGCTGGTTCCAGCGGCGCTTCGGTTTCCGTCGCTATTTCGCGGCGTCAATCCTCATCTTCACCACGGCGAGCGCGCTCTGCGGCCTGGCGTGGAGCCTGCCGTCGCTCGTCGCGTTCCGCGCGCTCCAGGGCCTCGGCGGCGGCGCCATCATCCCGACGGCGCAGACCATCCTCTTCGCGCGCTACCCGAAGAGCGAGCACAACATGGCCGGCGGTCTGTTCGGCCTCGGCGCCGTCACCGGCCCGCTCCTCGGACCGACCATCGGCGGCTACCTCATCGACTGGTCGACCTGGCACTGGTGCTTCCTCGTCAACGTGCCGCTCGGCATCTTGGCGGCGACGCTCGCGCTGCGCTTCATCGAGGAGCCCGGCTTCGAGCCGGCGAAGACGAAGATCGACGCGCCGGGCATCGCGCTGCTCGCCGTGGGCATGGCGTCGCTCCAGTACGTCCTCGAGGAGGGCAACCGCGAGGGTTGGGACGCGCCGCTCATCGTCTTCCTCGCCGTCGTCGCCGCGACGACGCTCGTGACGTTCGTGGTCCACGAGCTCGAGACGGAGCACCCCATCGTCGATCTCCGCATCTTCAAGAACCGCACGTACACCGCGGGCACGGGGATCAACCTCTTGATGGGCCTGTCGCTCTTCTCGGGCAACTTCCTGTTCGCGCTCTACGCAGGCTCGATCCTCCACTACGCCGCGCTCGACATCGGACGCGTGTTCCTCTACTCGGGCGCCGCGCAGATCTTCCTGATGCCCCTCGTCGGGCGCTTCGGCGGCAAATTCGATCCGCGGAAGATGCTCTTCGTCGGGATCGTGGGCATCGCCGCGAGCCTGTGGATGAACGCGCACCTGACGGAGCGCTCCGGCTTCGGCGATCTCGTCGAGTCGATGTTCGTGCGGTCGGTGTCGCTCGCGTTCGTGTTCATCCCCATCAGCGTCATCGCGCTGTCCGACATCGCGCCGGAGGTGCGCGGCAACGCGACGGGCCTCTTCAACCTCACGCGCGAGCTCGGCGGCTCGATCGGCACCGCGTGGATGGGCATGCTCGTCGATCGCGGCTCGAAGATCCACGGCTCGTACCTGAGCGAGCACGTCAACGTCTACAACCCCTTCGCGCAAGAGCAGTACGGCGCGATACAGGGGACCATCGGCACGCAGACGTCGACGCCCGCGCTCGTGCCCGAGGCGGTGCTCGCGATGAAGGTGAAGGTCCAAGCGCTCGTGATGTCGTTCCAAGACGGCTTCCTGTACGCCACCGCGGTCTTCCTCCTGTGCCTCGTGCTCTTGCTCTTCCTGAAGAAGCCCACGGGCGGTCCCGTCGCCGGCGCGCACTGAGCGCGGCGCTCGTCCGCAAGGTCGACGCCAGAGGCTCGGGCGGCGCGAATCCACGCGGGCACGGCGCGCGCGTTCGGCTAAGCTCCCGGGATGTCCGCGCGCGGGACGTTCGCGATGAAGTCGCTCGCGGACGCGCTGTTCGCCGCGGAGGGGACACGGAAGAAATCGGCGAAGGTCGACGCACTCGCGCTCGCATTCTCCGCCGTCGCCCGAGAGGCGCCCGCGCTCCTGCCGTTCGCCGCGCGCTTCGTCGCCGGAACGGTCCTCCCCACGGACGACGCGCGCACGCTGGGCACCGGTGGCTCCCTCGTGTTCGAAGCCGCCTGCGCCGCGAGCGGCATGCCCCCGGACGAGCTCGAAGCGCGCGCTCGACGGAGCGGAGATCTCGGCACCGCCGTCGGCGAAGCCATGGCCGCGCGCGCCGAGGGCGATCCGTCGTTCGCCGCGCTCGTCGCCGTCCCCGACATCACCCCCGGGCTCGACCTCGCCGACGCCGAAATCCTCATGCACACGCTCGCCGACACCGGTGAACGCGCCGCGAAGCTCGCGACGTTGCGCGACGCCCTCGCGCTCTGCCGTCCGCTCGAGGCGCGCTACCTCGTGCGCGCGATCTTCGGCGAGCTGCGGATCGGCGCGCGCGAAGGCATCGTCGAAGACGCCATCGCCAAGGCGTTCGGGCACTCGCCCGCCGACGTGCGCAAAGCCTCCGGGCGGCTCTCGGACATGGGAGAGCTCGCGCGCTTGGCGCACGAAGGCCGTCTCGACGACGCGCGCATCGTCGTCGGCCGACCCGTCGGGTTCATGCTCGCCTCGCCCATCGAGGTCGCGCGCGGCAAGGATCTCTCGGCGCCGCACGCGGTCGAAGACAAGATCGATGGCGTGCGCGCCCAAGTTCACGCGTCGGCGCACGCGTCGACCGGCGGCGTCGCGATCTTCGCGCGCGGAAAGGGCGCCGTGACGATCGCCTACCCCGAGATCACGGCCCCGCTCACCCGCGCCATCGCGGACGGCGCCGCGCCCGTCATCCTCGACGGCGAGCTCGTGGTGGTCACCCCGGACGGGCGACCGCGCCCGTTCTCCGCGATCCAACCGCGCCTCAAGAAGACCGTACCGGACGCCTCGCTCCTCGCGCGACACCCCGTGCGCTACCTCGCGTACGACATCCTCCTCGAAGGCGACGAGCCGCTCGTCGATCGCCCGTTCGCCGAACGCCGCGCGCGTCTCGAGCGATGGGTCCAACACGCGAACGTCGCGCCGCACATCGTTCTGCACGACTCACGGCCGCTCGCATCGGAAGAGGCCATCGACGCCGAGTTCGACGCCGCGCGCGCCCGGGGATTCGAAGGCCTCGTGATCAAGCGCCTCGACGCCCCTTACGCCGCCGGCGTCCGCGGGTTCGCATGGATGAAGGTCAAACGCGCCTTCGCCACGCTCGACGTCGTGGTCGTCGCCGCCGAGCGTGGACACGGCCGCCGCGCCAACGTCCTCAGCGACTACACCTTCGCCGTCTGGAACGGCGACGTCCTCGAGACCGTCGGCAAAGCCTACAGCGGCCTCACCGACGTCGAGATCCACGCCATGACCGAGCGCCTGCGCGCGATCGCCACGGCCGAAGAGCACCGCGGCTACCTACCGGTGCGACCCGAGATCGTCCTCGAAGTCGCCTTCGACGGCCTCCAGCGCGGCGATCGCCACACGAGCGGCTTCACGATGCGCTTCGCCCGCATCGTCCGCGTCCGCGACGACAAGCGCCCCGAAGACGCCGACACGATCGCGACGGTGAAGCGCCTCTGGGAAGCGCAGATCGCGAGCGGCCATCGCGAGGAGGCGGAACCACCGCTCACGCGCGCCCCATCGCCCACGCGCGGACGCCGCTCCGGCCGCCGGCCCGACGTGCGGAAGTCGTCGAAGCAACTCAAGCTGTTCGACGACTGACACACGGCCAGCAAGCCCCAAAGGACCCGCGCCGCCTCCGTCGTTTCGACGTCCTTTTCGGCGTCGTTTCCGCGTTCAGTCGTTCGTTCCGAGCTTGCGCTCGAGCGCTTCGAGGTGCGCGCGCACTTCGGGATCGCTCGTGCGGAGGTGCTCGACCTTGCGGACCGCGCTCATCACCGTCGTGTGATCGCGGTTGCCGAACGCGCGCCCGAGCTCCGGGAAGCTGCACTTGAGGCGCTGCTTGCACAGGTACATCGCCACGTGACGCGCGAACGCGATGCTCTTGTGGCGGTCCTTCGAGACGAGATCGTTCGAGCGCAGCTTGAAGTGGTGGCAGACGACGCGCTGGATGTCGTCGACGCCCGCCTCGTTCGCGCGCGGGTTCGCCGTGACGGCCAGCTCCTGCTTGACGAAGTCGAGGTCGATGACGCCGCCGCGGACGAGCGACGCCTTCGCGGCGAGGCGGATGAGCGTCCCTTCGAGCTCGCGCACGTTCGAACGGATCGTCTGCGCGAGGTAGAGGACGACGTCGCCCGAGAGCTCGATCTGCTCGAGCTGCGCCTTCTTCCGCAAGATCGCGACGCGCGTCTCGAGCTCGGGGCCCTGGATGTCGGCGACGAGGCCCCACGAGAAGCGCGAGACGAGGCGTTCCTCCATCTTCTCGAGCTGCTGCGGGTACTTGTCGCTCGTGACGATGATCTGCTTGTCGCTCTGGTGGAGCGCGTTGAACGCGTGGAAGAACTCTTCCTGCGTCTGCGTCTTCGACGCCAAGAACTGGATGTCGTCGACGAGCAGCAAATCGCAACGATCGCGGTAGCGGCTGCGAAACTCGTTCATCCGCCCCTCTTGCAGGGACTGGACGAACTCGTTGACGAACTTCTCGGCCGACACGTAGAGGATGCGCGACGACGGGCGCTCTTCGCGAACGCGGTGCGCGACGGCGTGCACGAGGTGTGTCTTGCCGAGCCCCGTGCCTCCGCACAAAAAGATGGGGTTGTGGCGCGGACCGCCTCCGCCCGCCGCCGCGATCGCCGCCGCATGCGCGAGCTGGTTCGACGGACCGACGACGAAGTTCGCGAACGTGTACTTCGGGTTGAGCCCCTCGAGCGACGGCGGCACGCGACCCCCTCGGCGCGACGAGGGCGCCTCCGCCCGCGTGAGCTCGTCGAGATCCGCCGGCTCGGCGTCCGACCGGGCCACGTGCCCCGGCGCGGGCTCCTCGATCGGGCGCGGCGGGGCGCTCGGGCGGAGCGTCGACGGGACCGGGCGCGAACGCATCACGGGCGCCTTGGAACCATGCGCGACGGGACGTTCGAGCTCGCCGCCCACGCTCCAGGCGATCTGCACGCTCCAGCCCGTCTGGCTGCGGAGGTAGTCGACGATCGTCGGCAGGAAATGCTGGTCGACCCAATCGCGGACGAACTCGTCACGGGCCCGAAGGCTGACGATGCCATCGACGATGCCGTCGAACTGCACACCGGAGAACCACTGCTCGAAGCTGGCCGGCGACTTTGCCCTCGTGAAGGCGACGGCGTCGTTCCACAGCGTGTCGTGATGCATCTCCATCCGTTTTCCAGCGAATGACCGTGCCCAGTCAAAAGGACACAAGTTTCCCACAGCCTGTGGACGATCTCGACGGACTCCCTTCCAGGACGAACGCCGACATCGAACCGAGACCAAAAAACTTCATGAATGCGAACACGGCACGCACGTTCACCACATGCGTTCCGCGCGACGCTCCTTCGTCCCAAGCAACTCCGCGAAGCCTCGAACCGAGATCCGCGATCGACTTCCCCCGAGCCCAACGAACCGAACGACCGACCCTCGAATCCAGCCGGCCTCGACGACCGACCCGCTAGCTCCCGTGGTCCACGGCCAACCGGCCGCAGGTCCACACTCACCCTCTGCGACACGGGTCCGTGACGCAGGGGAATGGAGGTAGCACCCTCGAATTGCGGTCGTCATGTCCATTGTTTCGGTTCATCGCAAATCATCGGATTAATTCGTTTTTATTCCTTGTAGACCACCTGTGAAATGCATGGGGTGCGCATGCAGCTTCGCGAGGCGTTCCTAAGTCCGCGTCACGCCTTCGCTATCGGAGCGATGCCCCGCGGACACCTCGACGCGAGGCCGCGTTTGCCGGTGTTCGTGGTGTCAAGAGTGGCCGTCCGAGAATCCGTCACGAGCCGTGACGAAACCCCCGAGGGCCGAAAATTGTGCCGTTCGAAGCGACCTTGTTAGGGTCCGCGAGGTGCACGACCGATCGCATTTTCGACGCTTTTTGCCGGCGCTTCGCGCGGCAGCGACCCTCGCGGCGCTGATCGGCGGCACCTTCGTCGCGACGGCCGACGCGCACGCCGATCCGTCGTCGACGACGATCGAGCAAGGCTACGATCTCGGTCAGATCCAGCAGCCGCGCGCGCTCGCGATGGGGGACGCGCAGCAAGCGTGGGGCGGGTCGACCATCGCGGTGTTCCAGAACCCGGCGAACTTGCCGCTCTACCGCGTCTATCACCTCGAGGGGCTCGCCTCGTTCGGGCCGGAAGCGCGACGGCAGAGCTACGCCGGCGCGGTCGTCGACTCGAGCACGAGCCGGCTCGCCGGAGGCTTCGGCGGGACGTGGTCGCAGATGGATCCCGACGGCATCGGGCGCTCGTGGACCGATCTGCGCCTCACGCTCGCCTACCCGTTCGGCGATCGCGTGAGCCTCGGCGTCACGGGACGCTACCTGCGCTCGTCGCAGCGCGCGTCCGCGGGGCCGCTCGGCGCGAGCCTCGCTTCGGGCGGCACGCCGGGCGATCCGCTCTTCAACGCGTTCACCTTCGACGCGGGCGCGGCCGTCCAGATCACGGAGACGGTGCGCGCGGGCGTCAGCGGGCGGAACCTGACCGCGACCGGCACCGGCCTCGCGCCGCTCGTCGCCGCGGGCGGCCTCGGCTACTCGAACCAGACGATCACGGTCGAGGGCGACGCGCTCGTCGACTTCACGACGTTCGGCAGCGCCCGCGCGCGCGCCATGTTGGGCTTCGAGTACCTCGTCGCCGACCACTTCCCGATCCGCGCCGGCTACCGCTACGACGACGGGACGAAGACGCACGGCGCGAGCTTGGGCTTCGGCTACGTCGAGCGGCGGTTCAGCTTCGAGGTCAGCGGGCGTCGCGATCTCGTCGCCGACCACCCGGCGACGTTCATCTCCGCGGGCCTCCGGTTCTTCATCGACTCGGCCGGCGGCGAAGGCGGCGGCGAATCGGCGGCCGATTCGTTCTGAAGGACGACGCGTCGAGGGCGCACGTCAAGGAGCCGCGGGTTCCGTCCAGAGGCGCAGGCAGAGATCGTCGGTCACGCGCCGTACGGCGAGCACCGGCGCGATGGGCGGCTCGGCGTCGGAAGGCGATCGCGGTCGATGCGGGACGCGAACGGCGAGCGGGCGCGACTCGGCGTCCGGTCCGCACAAGCGGGCTTCCGCGCGGACGACGTCGGGCGCTCCCGGGCGTTGCGCAACGACGATGCGGCCGAGCGTGAGCGGCGTCCCGCGCGATGCGCCGAGGCGAACGACGAGGCTGCGGGCGCCTTCGGCGTCGGCGTCCGGCCAACCGACGACCGTGCGGAGGCGCAGCGTCGCCATGTTTCCGGGGGCGAGCGCGCGCGTGAACGACGCCGGCGGGACGTGGACGACGACGCCGGCCATCGTCTCGCGCCCGAGCAAGGCATGAGCGGTCGATGGACGGCGCGGGGCGCGCGTCGTCGTGAGCCTCGCGCCGATCGTCGCGGCGGCGGCCTCGACGGCGCCGTCGAGGACGGGGACGAGGTGTGCGTCGATGGCCGAGGGCGGTCCGGGCGCGCCGAAGGCGACGTAGAAGTCGAGCGGCCCGCGCTCGTATTCGCCGCGCGGTAGGTTCACGTCTTCGACGACGAGGACGTCGTTCGGCAAGACCTCGACGCGGACGCGCGCGACGCTCGGGAGCATGCCGAGAGGTGGGAGCGGTGGAGGCGGGGGCTTCTTGGGGACGGGTTTGGCGACGGGGGCCGCGGCGATCGCGGCGACCGGGAGGGCGAAGGTCGGCGCGAGCGTGGCGTCGGGCCGAACGAGGGCGACGCACGCCGCGAGCTTCACCAGGTCGCGTTTCACCCGAGGGCCTCTTCGAAGGCGCGCGCCATCGTCGCGACGGCGCCGTCGTCGACGCCGAGGTCGTCGAACACGGAGGCGCTCGCGAGGCTCGCCAAGTGCGCGCCGGCCCGCGGATTGCGGAACCAGTCTTCGTCGAAGCGGCTCACCAGATCGCGGACGAAGCCGTGCGCCTGGAACATCGCGAGCAGGTGCGCCGCCTCGTCGACACGTGGAGCGGGCCACGCGTCCCGGAGCGACGCGGGCAGCGGCGCGCCGAAGACACGCGCGCCGAGCTCTTCGAAGAGCGGCGCGTCGACGCGCTCGTGCACCTGGAGCAAGAACCGGACGGCGAGCCATCGCGCGTGCACGAACATCGACCGGCGAAGGGCGCGGACCTGCGTCGAACCGAAGCGCGGGGAGACGTCGAGGACGCGCTTTTGGAAGATCGGATCGGCCGCGGCGAGCGCGAAGGCGAAACCCCAACGGTGCGCCGACGGCGCGTACGGGTCGAACGCGAGCGCGAATGGCAGCGCGCGTGGAACGCCCGAGAAGCGCAACGAGCGGCCCCAGGCGTAGGCTGCGCGAAGGAAGCTCGCGCCTCCGAGGGCGGACGGAAGGCGCGGAGGTCGATGCGCGCGCGACGTCGGCGGGGCGAGCGCGGCGAACGCATCCGACAACCAACGCGCGTGGAGACCCGCCGGCCAGCCGTGCGAAGCTTCACGGGCCAGACCGAGCTGCATGGCGCTCGCCGCCGTCCATGGCGCCGCGTCGTGCTTCCTCGCGGCGCGGAAGATCTCTTCGGCGAGCGGCTCCGTCCGATCGAGCCACGCGCGCGCGAGCGAGGCGACCTCGTCGATCGGGCGCGACGTCGCGAGCGACCAAGGATGGGCGAGGCCGAGGCGACGCGCAGCCTCGAAGCGACGCTCGCGGCGCTCTTTTCGGACGGCCGCGATCGGAGGCGCGAGCTCGGCGAGGCGCGCGAGCTCGACGGCGGCGCGCGGAGCGTCTTCGGCGGAGACGAGCGCGCGGGACGCGTCGGCAAAGGTGGCCGCGAACCCCGGGAGCGTCGGCGCGTCGGGAGGCGTTTCGGCGAGACCCCTGCGCATCGCGCGCTCGTCGATCGCGAAGCACGCCCGCGCGTCG
>JBGAHN010000125.1:0-17543 GCA_044226145.1 Labilithrix sp.
CGAGGCGACGGCACCGAGAAAAGGCCGATCCTGCGATGCGGCAGCGCTTCCGTGGTTGTCGGCAACGCCGAAAAGAGCGGCAAAACGGCGGCCGGAAGGCGCTTCGAGTGCCGCGTGACGACGAAATCACCGGCGGACGCGGATCCGCCGATCGATGCGGATCAATTGAACGTTTCGGCCACCGACGGACGCGGACCGCTCGCGGGAAACTCGTCGTCTCCGTCCGCGTTCCCCTTCGCGTGTCCAGGCGCATTTCCAGGCGCGTCTCCTGGCGCGTGCGCGTCCGTCTCGGCGAGCACGCGCTCGACTTCCGCGTCCATTTCTCGGCGCACCATCATCCACCACATCTTCAAATCACCGCGGAGCGACCACAGCGGATGCGTGAACGTTGCAGGCTTGTTCTTCTCGAGGAAGAAGTGGCTCGCCCACGCCGGGCCGTACCCGACGACGGGCGCCACCGCGAGGAGCCACTTGCGGCGCGTCAGGATGCCGCCGGCGACGCACGCGAGCGCCGCCGTCGTTCCGACGAAGTGCAGGACGCGCGTGCTCTTCTTCCGGTGCTCCCGGACGTAGTAGGGCCAGAACTCTTCGAACGAAGAAAACTCGCGCCGATCCATGCGCCGGAGTGTAGCTCAGTCTCCGGGGGTGAGCACGATCGGATACACGACCGTGGCGACGCCGCCCTCGGGCTGCGGAAACGAGAGAGATTGGAAGCTCCGCACGACGCAGCTCACGACGCTCTGGTTCGGCATGTCGGAGCCCGCGTCCTGCGATTGCATGACGCTGCCGTCGCGACCGATGACGAACTTCGTCGCGATGCGTCCCGTGAGGCTCGGGTTGCCGCGGAGGCCTTGCTCGTAGCAGAGGCGGAAGCGGCCGAAGTTCTGGCGCACGATGCGCTGGATGACTTCAGCCGGGAGGCGCCCGTTCGACGTCATCGTGCCGGGGCGCGCGATCGGCGCCTTCGCGGTGTGACCACGACCGGGCCCACGACCGTGGCCGATCCCGTCGCCGTCGCCGGGACCGATGCCCCATTTGCCCGTGCCGCCACCGCCACCGCCGACGGTGTTCACGTGGTCCAAGCCGACGACGTTCGCCATGCCGCCGCCGCCCTCGCCGGTGCCGGTCAAGCCGAGGCCGAAACCGTTGACGTCGTCGATCGTCGCGCCGAAGAGCTGCCCCATCGCCGAGCGCTCGTCGGAGCCGCGGTAGGTGTCTTCGCTCCACGGGCTCGACGGCGCGTTCGGATCGCGCGCCTGGCCCGCGTTCAAGAGGCCGATCATGCCGCCCGTGCGCGCGAACTCGAGCTCCTCGCGGCGCGCGATGGCCGGATCGCGATCGGTGCCCTTGAAGGCCATGCGCCCGCGCGTGGCGGTGGCGGTCGGCTTGCCCGCGGCGCCGGATTCGCCCTTGTGCGGGGCGCCCGTGCTCCCACCGCCAGCGGCGTCGTCCGACGGGCCCGCGGTCTCCTTGGGCGGATCGAGCTCGCGCTCGGCCGACGCGTTCAACATCGCCTGCATGTAGAGGAGCTGCTCCCGATCGATGCCGTCCGCGTCGTCGGCGCCGAGGCTCGGCATGAACATCGCCAGCGACGAGACGATCGCCGCGTGGCCGAAGAACGAGAGCGCGAGGATGCCGGTCGCGCCGGTCGCGAGCGACGCCATCAGCGCGACCGGGAACGTCTTGCCGGCGCGGACCGTGCGGATCTCGAAGACGACGGGGTTTTCGTTCGCGCCGATTTCGAGGGTGATGGACATCTCGCCCGTCAGCGGAATTTCGTAGGCGCCGGCGACCTTCGACGACGCCGCGACCGAGCCTTGCCCGAGCAACGCGCCGAGCGAGTGGGCCTCCGCGCCGCGCATCACGACACCACGCGCGTTCGGCGGAACGAGGACGATCATCTCGTCGCCGCGCGCGTCGACGACGGGGACGCGCGCGGCCGAGAACGCGCCTTCGGGGAGCGCGACGCCGTGGCCTTCGCCGATCCAGAAGCTCTTTCCTTTCTCGAGGTGCGAGACGGCGAGGACTTGCTCACCCCAGCGCACGTTCACTTCGACGGCGTCGACGTCGGTTTCGACTTCGTGCGACGCGACGGCCGGACCCTTCGGGACGAGCACGTAGGCGGTGGCCGTTCCAGGTGACGTGACGTCGTCGGCGAAGGCGTTCGGGCCGCGCGGATCGAAGAAATTCGAGAACGGAGAGGACGGAGAAAAGGCGTGGGTCGACATGGCGTTCGGTCTTTTCGCTCGCGGCGGACGCACGGGTGCGACGCGCCGAGGTTCTTGGGGCTCGGACGGACGAAGGGCGGCGTCGGTGCGAAACGGAGCGAGCCTGCGCTCGCCGACGCACGGGCTTCCCCTCGCCTCACGCCTCGCGGCGGGATCGGCGAACGAAGCTTCATCGACGCTCCCCCCGACAGACAGCGCTCATCCGCGTTGGTTCCGGCCGAAGTCGTCACGATCGTCGATTTTCGGAGGCGCCACCGAAATGGCGCACAGAGTCGTCGATCGCACCGCGCGGCACCGATAGGCTCTCCGAAGAACGTCTTCCTTCCGGAAAGGGATCCCCATGAAGCGAAACGGACGTCTCGCCGCCCACGCACTTCGATGCCTCGCGACGATCCTCGTGACGGCGTGCTCGAACGACGCCTCGAAGGACGCGAGCGCCGACGACGCCGGCAGCGGGGACTCGCATCCGGACGGAGCCGATGCGGCCGGCGCCGGAGACGCGAGCAGCGGTGGCACGTCCGACGACGCTGGCGGCTCGGACGACGCCGGCGCGACGGGCGACGCATCGCCGTCGGGACCGACCTCGCGCGATGCACGGAAATGGCCGTTCGCCTCGGAGAGCATCTGGAACATGCCCATCGGCGATCAGGCGCAGTACGTCGCGGCGTCGATCGACAACGACCCGAGAAGCGACGAGTGGACGCCCACGCCGGCGATCGAACCCGAGCGCATCGTCATGCACCCGGAGGCGCCCGTCTTGAACGTGCGGTACAGCGACGTGGCGTGGAGCGGCGGCAACCGATGCAATCCGTCGGGCACGGCGCCTTCGTGGGCGCACCTACCGATCCAGGTGCACGCGCCCGCGTCGTACGTCGTGGAGAACTCGCGGCACAACAACGGCTCGGCGTTCCTCGAGCCCGACGGGCGCACGATCATCGAGCTCCAACCGCTCGCGCGATGCACGGCGAACGGGGACGCGACGGCGCTCCTCGTGTTCCAAGATTTCCCCATGACCCTGTACGGAGAAGGCGCGTACGGTTCGCACGGGGGGTCGCGGCTCTCGAGCCTTGGAGGAACGCTCCGCATCGGCGAGCTCCTCGACGAGGCGCCGCGGCACGCCCTGAAGTTCGTCGTGGACGTCGAGTACGTGTTGTCGACGTGCAGCTCGGGCAACGAGAATTGCCGCGACTCGGTGCGCGACGAGTGCTGCTTCCGGTGGCCGGCGTATTCGTCCGATTCGGGCGCTTCGAGCTGGTACGGCAAGAAGAAGCCGAGCCAGCCGAAGGCGTTGAAGATGGGCTCGCTCTTGGCGATTCCGTACGGGACGTCCCTGGATTCCCTGGGCCTCGAGTCGGAGCCTGCAAAAATGCTGGCTTGGACCCTGCAAAATTACGGCGGCTACGTCGTCGACGCGACGGGCACGGGGATCATGATCGCGGCCGAGGACGGCGCGGACGGGAAATTCGACGATGGCTTCACGAAGAAGTGGGGCTATTCCTTCGAAGGGCGCCTCCGCGACGGGACGTCGAAGGGCAAGAACGCCGCGTGGGTGCGTGACGTCCAGCGCATCGTCACGGCGCTGAACGTCGTCGCGAACAACGGGCCGTCGTCGGTCGGCGGCGGTGGGAAGCCGCGTCAACCGCTCGCGCCGGCGCTCACCGCCGGACCGCCGTGACGCCTACTTGCCTTTCGGCACCGTCCCTTGGAGGCGGGTTGCCCAATACAAGGGTTCACGCCGCAAGTGCTCGGCGGCAAGCACGTAGGGATGTCCCTTCGGATGGGTGAAGTACGCCAAGGCAAATGGAAACTTGGGAGGTCGGACGAAGAGCGCCCGTCGAACACCTGGCACCTTCGCAAATGGGTGGGCGGGATATGCCTCCGGCAAAGCCTCGATCGCGTCGAGCGTACGCTGTGCGATGAGCTCGAAGACCGCACCGAGTCCTGGACGTGCTCGTTCGTAGTCGTCGCGCGCGTCGAGGAGCTCCCGAACCGCTGCGGGATCGACCTCGATCATTTCTTGGCGTCGAGGAGCTGAGCGAGCCTCGCGCGGGCATCGACCGGCGACATCGCGAAGAGAGACCGGACCTCTTCCCGATTCAGCCCGGCGGTCTTCCCTGCCACCACGTCCCGGGCGCGGCGGTCGATCTCATTCCCCCAAACCTCGCCCATCGCTGCATCTTCGGCGAGGAGTTCCGCTTCGAGCTCGGCCTTGTCTTCTTCGCTGAGCTCCCGCACCTCGGAGATGATGCGTTGGACACGATTCGAAGCAGCCATGTCTTCTACCGTACGAGCGGAATAGGTGCATCGCAAGGGCAGGGCGGACGGCCCAGAGCTCGGCTCGAGCTCACCTGACGCCGAAGAATTTTCTTACGGACGACGCGGATCGCCGAGATCGACGTTGCCGTACACGTAGGTGAGATCGCGGCCGAAGGTGCCGCGCACGTCGAGCGCGCGGACGCGCAGGTGCCGCATGTCGCCGAGGCGCAAGAGGTCCGGCGCCATGCGACCGATCTCGGCCGACGCGAGGACGTACGGGCTGTCCGAGGCCTCGCGCCCGATCGCGATCGAGCACGCTTCGGTGGGCGCCTTCGCGCATCCGACGAAGACGAAGAGCTCTTCGTTCGGCACGGGGACCCACCGCCACACGCGGACGATGCGGTTCGTGGCGACGCCGAACGCGGGCCGGAGCGCCGGCTCCCACGCGTCGTGCATCGCGTTGGCCTTCGACGCGGGCAGGAGCTCGACGACGGGTTTGCCTTCGAGCGCGAGGTCGACGATGGCTTCGTTCTTCGGCCCCGCACAGCACCGGAGGCCCATCGTGGGCGACTTCTTCGTCGGCGCGCGGCCGATGGAGTTCGCGCAGCGACCGACGAGCTCGCCGGCCATCGCGTTGCCTCCGCGGAGGACGCCGAGCGACGAGCCCGCGTGCCCGCGCGCCCACGGGCTGTCCGTCCACTCCCACACCGTGCCGTGCATGTCCGCGACGCCGAAGCTGCTCTTGCACTGGGCGTGCTCGCCGGTCGGCCGTCGCGCGGCGTCTTCCGACGCGACGCCCGTGCCACACGCCGAGGCGCGGTACGCGTCGCCGTACTCGTAAGCCGTGTTGCCTTCGCCCTTGCACGCGCGCTCCCATTCGAGCTCGGTGCAGAGGCGCTTGCCCTGCCCCGCGCAGAGCGCCGCAGCGTCGTCGCGCGTCACGTTCGTCGTCGGGATGGCGCCGGTCTCGTTCGGCCACGGGAGCTGATCGATGTAGAATCCACCCATCTCGACCGCCGTGCCCGGGAGCTCTTCGTCCGGCACGCGCGGGATCCGATCGGACGGCGTGCCGGCGCGGAGCGTGCCGGCGGGGATCCAGACCATGCCGGGGCGTCGCGGGGCCGTCTCGGGCGACGACGCGCGCGGCGACGGAGGAAGCTTCGAACCGGCGGAGACCTCGTTCGGATCGTTCGGAGCCGCGCGCTTGCACCCCGCGCTCGACGCGCTCACCGCGATCGCGGTCACGACGAACGAGCCGGCGCACGCGCGCGCCGCGATCCGACGAAGGGAGGTGCCCACCACGGTCATTCCTTCTCGCCGGAGGCCTCGCGCAGGCCGAGCTCCTTCATCTTGAGCTGGAGGCCCTTGCGCGAAATCTTGAGGAGGCGCGCGGCGTGCGTGACGTTGCCGTTCGTCTGCTTGAGCGCGCGGCTGACGAGATCGCGCTCCAGGCGACTCATCGCGATCTTCACGTGCTCTTTGAGCCCGCCGGCCGCCGCGAGGGACGACGACGAAGGCACGTCCGACGGCGGCGGCACGGACGACGCCGCACCTTGCAATTCCCCCGGCAAATCTTCGACGCGCAGCCTCGAGCCGTCGCAGAAGAGGACCGCGCGCTCCATGACGTTCTCGAGCTCGCGGATGTTGCCCGGCCACGCGTAGGCGACGAGCAGGTCCATCGCCTCCGGCTCGACACCGGCCACGTTCTTCTTGAGGCGGTCGTTGAATTTCGCGAGGAAATGCTCGACGAGCAGCGGGATGTCCGTCGCGCGCTCGCGCAGCGCCGGCAGCCGGATCGACACGACGTTGAGGCGGTAGAAGAGGTCTTCGCGGAACGCGTTCTGCGCGATGAGCTTCTTCAGATCGCGGTTCGTTGCGGCAACGAGCCGCACGTCGACCCGGATGGTCTTGATGCCACCGACGCGCTCGAACTCGCTCTCTTGGAGGGCGCGCAGGAGTTTCACCTGCATTTCGACGGGAATTTCGCCGATTTCGTCGAGGAAGAGCGTGCCACCGTTCGCGAGTTCGAAGCGCCCCGGCTTGCTCGACACCGCGCCGGTGAAGGCGCCGCGCTCGTAGCCGAAGAGCTCGCTCTCGATGAGCTCCTTCGGGATCGCGGCGCAGTTGACCTTGATGAAGGGCTTGTTGCGGCGCGACGAGTGGTCGTGCAGCGCGCGCGCGACGAGCTCCTTGCCCGTGCCGCTCTCGCCGGTGATGAGGACCGTCGTCGGGCTGTCGGCGACGCGCTCGAGCACGCCGTAGAGCTCCGCGAGGCCGGGCGATTGACCGATGATCCCGAAGCGCGCGCCGGAGCCGTCTTCCGTGGGGCTCGTCGCTTCTTCCTCGGCGAGCTGGCGCGTCTTGAGGGCCTTGGCGACGATCTGCCGGACTTCGTCTTTGTCGAACGGCTTGGTGAGGTAGTCGAAGGCGCCGAGCTTGAGCGCCTCGACCGCGGTGTCCACCGTGCCGTGCGCCGTGATCATGACGATGGGCAGCCCCGGGATCTCCTGGAGCGCCTCGCGGAGGAGCGTCATCCCGTCGACCTTGGGCATCTTCAGGTCGGTGATGACCAGATCGATGTGGTGCTCGCGGAGCTCCGACAGCCCCTGCTCGCCGTCCTCGGCCAAGAGGACGTCGTAACCGTCGCGCGTGAGCTGAGCGGCGAGGATCTTCCGCAAATTCGGCTCGTCGTCGACGATGAGGACCTGCTTTTTCTCGGGAAGCACGCCGGCAGCTTAGCAAAGGCGGGCGGGCCGAACGACCCGAAGCGGACGCCCCCGTGGCGGTGCGGTGACGCCCGCGCGGCGACGCCCGGAGGCCCTCGAACTCGAATGACGCGAGGAGCTACGCATGCTAGAGGCGCCCGCTCCAATGTCCGCGCGCGGACCCCTCGCAAACGACGGCGCCGTGCGGCTCCTGCGAGGAGTGGTGGTGGGGCTCGGCGGGCTCCTCTTCGTGCTCGGCGCGTGGGTCGTGGTCGCGCGTCTTCGCTACCCGATCGACGCCGAATGGATGACGGGCGCCGTGCGCGACGGAGTCGACCGCGTGCGGCGGGGCGAGCCTCTGTATGGGCCGCCGTCGGCGGAGTTCGTTCCGTTCTTGTATCCGCCTCTGTATTTCATGGCGGCGGGGCTCCTCGCGCGTGTCGTGTCGACGTTCGCGGCGTGCAAGATCGTCTCGCTCGCGGCGACGTTCGCGACGGTGGCGTGCGTTTTCGGGACGACCCGCGCGCTCGGTGCGTCGCGGTTCTGGACGCTCACGTCGGCCCTCCTCTACGTCGGGATGTACGCGCTGGGGCTCTTCTTCTTCGACCTCGAGCGGGTCGACGTCTTCGCGGCCGCGTGGAGCGTCGCCGGCGTCTTCGTCCTCGTGTCGAAACCGACGTCGGCGCGCGCGGCCCTCGCGGGCGTGCTCGCAGGCGCGGCGTTTTTCGCGAAACAGCCGGGGATTTTCGTATTTTTCGGGATCCTCGCAGGGCTCTTGGCCGCGCGTGAACGTCGGCGAGCGCTCGCGTTCGGTCTCGCGGGCGCTGGGACGTTGATGGTGGTCGGCGTCGCCCTCGACGTGACGAGCGGCGGTTGGTTCCACCACTACGTCCTCGAGCTCCCGCGGGCGCACGGGGTTCGCCCGCAGCTCTTGTCGGTGTTCTTCGTCGTCGACGTGCCGAAGTGCTTCGCGCTCTCGGCGGGGAGCGTCGCGTTCTTGGCGAGCGCCGCGCGAGGGCTCCGCGCACGACGAGACGCGCGACGAGCCGCGGGCGAAGGCGACCTGGAGCACCGAACAGATGCTCCACGCCCGGATCGGCCGAATGACGTGGTGGTCGCCGGCGCGCTCTTGGCAGCGATGGTCGCCGCCTTTCTCGGACGCGCGCACCAAGGCGGATGGCCGAACGTGCTCCTGTCCTGGTTTCCGTTCGCGTGCGTCGCCACGGCCGTCATGGCGTCACGCTTCGAGCGACGCGCGGACGCGGCGGGCCTACGCGGCGGGGTGTGCGTGGTGCTGGGCAGCGTCGCGCTCCAGCTCCTCGGCGGGGTGTTCGATCCGAGCGAGGTCGCGCCGAACGCGGACGATCTCGCCGAGCGACAGCGTTTCATCGGGCTCGTGCGGGCGCTCGAAACGAAGGGCGACGTGCTCGTCACCGCGCAAGGCAACGTCTCGACGCGCCCCAGCGTACATGCGGCAGCGCTCTACGACGTCCTTCGCGCGGGCGAAGAGACGCCCAAGGAACTGCGCGCGAACATCGCGGACCGCCGGTACGCCGCGATCGTCACGTGGTCGCCCTTCGAACCGGGATGCGAAGAGGCCGGTTGCCCGGAGCTCGTCGCGCTCACGACGCGAAACTACTTCGTCGCCGCGCGGCGGCACGAGCGACGTCACACGGGCCGCGTCGGCTTCGACGCCTGGCCGGAATGGGTGCTCCTCCCGCGCAAGCACCCGCTCCCCGAACTGTCCGAAGCGGACGTCGTTCGGCGGCAGCGCGTGGAGATGGCGCTCGCCGACGTCGCGCGCGCGGAGACTCCGGAGACGTCCGAAGTGCAACCCGATCCGGGGATCGAAGATCGCGCTGAAAAAGAATGGGAGCGTGCGGCGCGCGACGTCCCATGACGACGTCGGCCCGCGCCGAAGCCGAAGAAGGGCGCACCGGGAACCATGGACGGCGCCCGTCGCCGCGTCGAAAGGATTGTGCGTCGGTCGATCCGTTGCCATGCTGGCGTCGTGCTCATCGACGACCTCAAAAAGCAGATCGCATCGGCCATGAAATCCGGGGACGCCGTCGCGCGCGACGTCTTGCGGCTCGCTCTCGGAGAAATCCAGACCGCCGAGGCGCGCAAGAACGCCGCGGCCTCGGACGAAGAAGCCACGAGCGCCCTTCGGAAGCTCATCAAGTCGAACGAAGAGACGGTCTCCCTGACCGAGGATCCGCGCGCGCCGACGTTCTTCGACGAGAGATCGCCGTCCTCGCGGCGCTCTTGCCGAAGCAGCTGACGGTCGACGAGATCGTGGCGGCGCTCGCGTCCGACGTGGAGGCGATCGAGCGGCCGGCAACGATGGCCAAGCGACGGGGATCGCCATGAAGCGCCTCAAGGCCTCGGGCGCCGCGGTCTCCGGCGTGGACGTCGGCGCGGCCGTGAAGAATTCGCGCCTGACGACCGCGTCGCCTCACGGCGCGCCGTTGAGCACTTCGAGGATGGCCGCGGTCTCGTTGGCGACGCGCGGCGAGACGTTGAGGACGCGTCCCAAGTACGAGAGCATGTGCACGTTCTTGAAGCCGGTGGCGTCGGCATCGCTCATGGTGGTCGAATCCAAGGAGTACCGAGACCGAAAGCGTTCTTCGTAGGCGCCGATGTCGAGCCCCCTCGTGGCGCCCGCGAACACCGCGACGCTCTGCGTGATGTGGCACGTGGCGCAGTCGATGGAGTCCGACGTGTGAACGCGAGGGTTGAGCACCCGAACGGACGCGCGAAACGCTTCTCTTTCTTCGGCTCGCGAGCTCACCTTGAAGAGGTGCGTGACGTCGTCGTGGAGGGGCACGGCGGGCGTGATGTCGGCGTCCCAGCGGCCGCCGACGATCGTGACGAGCGTCTGCCGTTCGACCTGCGTCGATGGGATGACGACGTCCGTGAAGCCCGCGTCGCCCGTGCCTCTGCGCTCGCGGATCGCGAAGCTCCACGTCGTCATGGCGTCCGCCTCGCTGGCCGTGCGGACGAAATGGGTCACGCGAACGGCGTTCTTTTCGGTCGCGTAGCGCTCCAGGAGCCCCTGGATGCGAAGCGCGTAGGGCCCTCGTGGCCCTTCCGAGACGAGCGCGGGATTCACGCCCAGCGCCCCTTCCGGCTCGTTCGACCGCTCGGCTCGCGCGGCGCGGAGCTCCGTCAGCGCGTCGGCGAACCCGGCCGCGCTCAAGCGGTAAAACACGTGGATCGCGCCGTCGCGCGCGACGAGTCGTTCGCCGTCGTCGACGATCGATTGATAGACGACGCGGATGTCGGGCTCGCACGTCATGCCGGGCGGAGGTGGGTAGAGGACACCAAAGCAAGGGTCGAACCGAACCGCCACGACCCGCAGCGACGACCATCGCTCGGAGGCGGATAGAGGAGAGACGACGTCGAGCTCGGGGACCCCATCGGCGAACATCGACGGCGCCAAGAAGGGCCCTGCGCCCGCGTCGCTTTTCGGAGCGAGGAGATCCGCCGCGTGCCCGGCGTTCGGAAGTGGGTAGACGATCGTGACGTCGACGTTCCTCAACGCCACCGCTCCGCCGTCGAGCGAAGGACTCTTCCCGGGCCCACTTCTCGCCGGCGAGCACGACGCGAGCCAACAAGAAGCGCAAGAGAGCGCAGCGCAAGACGAGCGGCCTTCGTGTGCGAGAACGCCTCATCGGTCGTTTCATTCTACCGAGGAAAAGGGCGAAGCGCTCGCTCGGTCGATTCGGATTCTCTCGTTCTTGCGGGTGAAGACCCCTGGCTCACACCTCGACGAGCGATGCGTTTGGATCGACACGCCGCATGTCGTCCGAATCGCTCGTCACAATCGTTTGCCCGCGAGCCTTCGCCAGTAGGACGACGTGCACGTCGACCACGTCGTCGTGCTTGGTCATCGCGGATAGCGTTCCCGCCGCGAGCGCGTCCACCGAGGTGAACGGGAGGATCTCGAGCACGGACTGCTTGAGGAAGCTCGCGAGCCGCGCCTGACGACCCCCACCCCGCCACGCTTGCGCGACGACCGGCGCGGTCACGGACAGAGCGGCGCCTTCGTCACGAATCGCTTCGAGCAGCGCGAGCATGCGACGATCGCCGCGATCGACGGCGATGAGGGCGCCGGTATCGAGCATGAAGCCGCTCACGCCGACTTGCGCCTTGCTGCACGCCGAACGGCGGCCTTCGCCCAAGCGCGCTCCTCGGCGGTCGCGGGTCCCACCTCACCTCGCCATTCGGCGAGGAGCTCGTCGAACGACTCGAGCGTCGCAAATGCTGCCAACGCGCTCTCGATGTATCCCGAGGCCGAAGGAGCCCGCCCTTGAGCCACCGCACGTTCGATCGCGGCAGCTCGACTCGACGAGAGCACGATCGTCTTCTTCACGAGGCCGCGAGGTCGTGGACCTCGCCTCGCGGGTCGCTTCGAGGGTGTCGTCATCGTACGTCATTAATACCTCCATCCTACGGAGGAGCAAGCCGACGACGCCATGTCACGAGCTCCGTGACCGACGACGCCACATCATCAGCCCGCGCCCCTGGAAAGCCCGCGCCCCTGGACGAAGAGCGCAGCCACAGGGCAACACCGCGGTGAGGTGCCGGGTCGCGCATCGCACGAAGCATTCGCGATGGTCCCGGGCAAGTGGGCGGACGTGATCGAGCGGGTTCCCGAGAATTGCCGTCTGCGACCGACCTCACGGTATCGTCACTCATGGCTTCTGTGAGGCGGCGCGCCATGGCGAGCGTCCTGCACAACTTTCTCGACACGCTGAGCAGCCGACACTCGGACCACGACGGCTACTGGATCTTCGGCTTCCTTGTTGCAGACCTGAGCCGCTCGACCATCGATCTCCTGACCGACAATCCCGTCGGCAGTGGCTCGACGTCATGGACCGCGTTCGTAGCGATGGCAAGAACTCGATTCGCCGAGCAGGCGAGATTGAACTCGGTCGCGCGGTTCCTTCGCAGCGCCGTACTGAGCATCGAAAGGAGGTCTGCGAGGTCGGGAATGGTCAATGGTCATCCGCAGAGCGGCTTCCTGGTCGAGCTCTCGGTCACAGTAACGACCGACTTGGGGCGGACCTACGATCGAAAGGCTTCGCTCTTCGTGGCGCCGCACGATCCTTCGATTGAACACCGCAGCGTTCGTCGCGAGGAAGAGGCCGCGACGCAGCCAGGTTGAGGGCGACCCGCGCACGCGGCGGCTACCGTCCCAACCCGCGGACGTCGATGGTCCCCTTCGTCGTGACGAGCCGACGGGTGAGCGCGCTCGCCAAGGGATCGTCCGGAGAAAAGGTCGTCAGATCGTCGATCACGCGCGCAAGCGCTTCGCGTTCGTTGCACACCGCAAGCGTTAGCGCGCGCGATTGAAAGAGACGCGCCGTGATCGCGGCGAGCTCGGGCGCCGATGTCGGCGTGACGAGCTTCGCGAGCTCCACGGTCGCGGGCGCCGAAGCGTCGAGCGCGCGGCGTCGTTCGCTGGCGCCGCGCGGCTCCGGCTCGTAGCTCGTGAGAAGCCCCGAGGGCACGAGGTGCCGCGCGAGCTTCGGATCCCACGTCGGGTCGAACGACAGAGCGAGCGGCCGGGACGACGCGAGCGTGGAGAACGACAGCTCTTCGGGCGGCGATCCGAGCGCGAAATCTCGGTAAATGGCCGTGAGCTTGGGCTCCGATGCGAGCGCGTACCGACCGCGTGGAGAATTCAATGCGAAGGTCGGCACGACGAGTCCGGCCACGGGCCCATCGCCCGTGATGCGCGCCGCCGTCATGCGCGCGAGCATTCTCGGGTCGTCGATCAAGAATACGCCTTCGGGCGGCAGCCCGCTCCAGGCGACGTGGCCTCCATCGCACCTCGGGGGATGCACCCGCGTGCGAACCGCGCGAACGAAGCGCGGCCGTGTCGTCCGCGATGCGAATGGGCAGGACGAGCTCGAGGACGACGACGAGCGAGGCGCTCGCGTGCGCGAATGGCGTGGGCATCCGCGCGATGGCCGATACGACCCATGCGAGGCCGACGGCTGCAAATAGAAAGACCGCAGCGATGGCGGAGAGAGTGACCGCGTCGACTGCGGTGGTGCCGACCGACGCGACGCAGAGACGATCGAACACGCCGGCGACGACGACCGCAGCGATCGGGCCGATCACAGGCCGCGCGCGTGGGGTGCGCGACATCCGTACGACGCCGGCCACAGCGAAAACGGCGGCGACCATTCTGGATGTCGCTCCGAGCGATCGACCAAAGCTATGCAGCGCCTGGGTGCGCGGTGCACGAACGAGGTGCGCGTCGACGAATCACCGAGGGCACCGAGCGCGAACGAACCGAGCCACGACGACGGATCGCGAAGCTCCGTCGAAAAAGCGACGACGAACGGCGCGAGGCCGAGGACGAACGCCGCCGCCGCGTGGGTCAGTGCCCGGCGCCCAATGATCCAGCGACGTCGCCCTGTCGCCGAGGTCGCCTGCTGATATCGCCCCGTCGCTCGACGTCGCGGACCGCGCACCATCCTCGCGCCCCGCCCGATCGCGCGCGGCCCGAACCAGCCCGGCGAGGCGCGGGGCGAGCACGAGCAACGCCGCGCACGCGACGGGCAGCGAATGACTCACCGCCAGGCCGAGGACGAACGCCGTCACCGGCCAGCGTGCAACATACACATGACAGGCGAGCGCCGAGGACGAGGAGCGCGCCGAGCGTCGCTCCCCCGGGCGCCGCCCCTTCGCTTTGAAAGGCCGGGCCGAGCGTCGCCGACCAGGCGGCGACCGCGGCGAGGACGGTCGCGAGCGGCAGCCTCCCGAGGACCTTGGGGAGCTCGACACCTTCCGAGCGAGCCTCGTCCCCCGCCGCGACGAACGCGCGCGTCAGCATCGTTCGCGCGAGCACGAAGACGAGGAGCGCGGCCAGGCCCGTGAGGACGGCCCCGGCGAACGTCGCCCGGAACGCAAGTGTCCCGACCGGGACGATCCTCGCCGGCGCCGCGATGAGCGCGTCGATTCCACGGAAAATCCCCGTCCCACCGAGCCCGACGACGCGGACGAGCTCTTCGTCGTGCGACGCCGGCGGGTACGCCCCGCGCCCCGGCCACCGCGAACGCAGCGGGCACCCACGCCACCACGGCGACGAGCGCGACGAGCGCTGCAGGCGGTGCGGCGAACGCCTGCACCTCCGCCGAAATGGCGACGACGGCGAAGTGGCGGGCGCTTTGGGCGTCACCGCTGCGTTTTCGCCGAGCGCCGGCGTCCGGTCAACAAACACGCCGCGGCCACAAACACGCCGTCCGCGGGCCGCGGCGTTGCGATATGCTCGCCGGCCCTCCCATGGCACGCTTCATCGACGAGCTCAAACGTACGCACTGCTGCGGCGACCCGCGCCATGGACGAAGGCAAGGAAGTCGTTCTCTTCGGCTGGGTCGCCAGCTACCGCGACCACGGCGGTTGCGTGTTCTTCGACCTCCGCGATCGCGACGGCATCACGCAGATCGTCTTCGATCCGAATTTGTCGGGCTACGGCGACGCGCCGAAGCCGTACGAAGCCGCGCAGCCCGCGCGCACCGAGTGTATCGTCGGCATTCGCGGCAAGGTCGTCAGCCGCGGCGCGAACAAGAACCCCATGCTCGCGACCGGTGAAATCGAGGTCCACGCGATCGAGCTCACGGTCTTCAACAAGGCCGACACGCCGCCGTTCGAGATCGCCGACGAGATCGACACCGGCGAAGAGAAGCGCCTCCAATACCGCTACCTCGATCTCCGCCGCGCGCCCTTGCAGAAGACGCTCCGCGTGCGTCACCGCATCAACCAGACGGTGCGCAACTACTTCGACGGCCAGGGGTTCCTCGAGCTCGAGACGCCGTTCATGGTGAAGTACACGCCCGGCGGCGCGCGCAACTTCCTCGTGCCGAGCCGCACCCACGCCGGCAAATTCTACGCGCTCGCCGAGAGCCCGCAGCTCTTCAAGCAGCTCTACATGGTCGCGGGCTTCGACCGCTATTTCCAGATCGTCAAATGCTTCCGCGACGAGGCGCTGCGCGTCGACCGTCAGCCGGAGTTCACGCAAATCGACGTCGAGATGTCGTTCGTCAACCAGGACGACATCTTCAAGACCATCGAAGGCCTCGTCTTCAAGGTCTGGAAAGACGTCCTCGGCGTCGATCTCCACGAGAAGTACCCGAGCGGTCGCTTCCCGCAGATGCCGTTCGAAGAGTCGATGGGCAAGTACGGCAACGACAAGCCCGACGTGCGCTTCGATCTGCCGCACACGGACGTCACCAAGGTCGTCGTCGCGCACGGCGGCGGCGGCGTCCCGCTCTTCGTGCCCATCGCGGAGAAATTCGCGAGCGGCCAGTACCGCGCCGATCTGCCGACCGAGATCGTCAAGGCGCTCCGCATCCCCGCCGCGCTCGCCGGCAAATTCTCGCGCGCCGAGCTCGACAAGCTCGAAGACTTCGTCAAAGGCATGGGCTCGAAGGGCCTCGCGCGCGCGAAGGTCGACGAGGCCGGTCAGTGGGTGCAGTCGCCGCTCGGCAAGTCGATCTCGAACGAGCTGCGCGTCGCGCTGAACGAGGCCATCGGCGCGGAGCCGGGCGACCTCCTCTTCTTCCAATTCGGCAAAGAGGCCATGGTCCAGACGGTCATGGCGAACCTCCGCGTGCACCTCGCGAAGAAGCTCGGGCTCATCCCCGAGAGCGGCCACGGCGGCAAATTCGAGTTCCTCTGGGTCATCAACCCGCCGCTCTTCGAGTACGACGACGAGGCCAAGACGTGGGTGGCCGCGCACCACGCGTTCACGCGCCCGCACGACGACTGCGTCGACTTGCTCGACAAGGATCCCGGCAAGGTCCTCTGCTACCGCTACGACCTCGTCCTCAACGGCTTCGAGATCGGCGGCGGCTCGATCCGCCTGCACGATCCCGCGATCCAGGCGAAGGTGTTCGCCGCGCTCGGCATCGCCGACGAAGAGGCGCGCGAGAAGTTCGGCTTCTTGCTCGACGCGCTCCGCTTCGGCGCGCCTCCGCACGGCGGCATCGCGATCGGCATGGATCGCCTGACGATGCTGCTCTCGGGCGCGCAGAGCCTGCGCGACGTCATCCCGTTCCCCAAGACGCAGAAGGGCACGGATCAGATGACGGACGCCGAACAAGGTCGAGCCCGAGCAGCCTCCGCGAGCTGCACGTGCGCATCGTCGAGCCCCTGCAGGCGTGAGCGTGCGCGCGCTCGACGCGTGCTCGGAAAGCGGCTCGGGCGGAGCGCCGCGCTGGCCTTCACCGGCACGGCGGTCGCTTCGATATGTACATTGTACATTTCGTGCGGAGACCCGTCCCACCTCTACCAAGGGCGCTACTACGTCGAGGATCGGGACTGCTTGGGCACGGTGTCGTCGCTCGACGTCGTTCCCGGCGACGACACGGGTGACTGCGCGCCGACCTGCCTCGTCGACACGCTCGCCGACGCGTCGGACCGCATCTACGTGAGCACGATGTGCGGGCCCTATCCGTACGGCATGGACCCGAACGGCACCGATCCCGCGTGCCCCAAGGCGCTCGCCGCCTTCGAGCGCGACGACACGTGCTTTTCGGACGGCGGCTCGACGAACCCGGTCGAAAGCGACGGCGGTGCGGAGTCGGACGCGCCAACGGATGTCGTCCCCGGGTCCGACGCGACGACGGACTGAATAACGCGATCGGCTCTCCGTCCGTCGGAAGGTGATGCGTCGTGGCCCCGTCGAATCGAGCCCGATCCGCGTGACTCGCTCGGCTCGAATCATCGCGATGGCCACCGCGCTGCTCGGCATCCTCACCGCTGCGTTCGCTCAGTGGATCCCACAGACAGCCCCCTGCGCAGCCCCCTCCGAACGCTTGGGGCGCGCCGCCCTATCCGCCCGTCACGAACGCTTGGGGTGCGCCACCGATGCAACCGACGTTCGCGCCCGCGCCCGTCAAACCCCTGCCGCCTCCGACGGTCAGTGATTGGGGCTGGAGCCAATCCGCCAACGTTCGGTTCGGCTACGCCTCCGGCCTTCGCATCGGCGCCAGTCTCTCCCCCGCGGTTCGATGGACGACGTGGCCCTACCGCACGGCGTACGGCGCCGACGCCATGGAGTTGAGCGCTTTCACCGACGTCGCCGACGGCGAAGTCGGATGGCGACTTTCACCGTTCAATTTTCTTTTCTCTCTTTGGAGCGATTCGGTTTTTCAAAGCGGATACGTACGCTGGAATTTCATCGAGTTCGGGAGTAGGCATCGACCGTCAAGGTCTCCGAGACTCGAAGGCGTCCTGCACGGCCGCGGGGACGCGCGAATGGAAATCGTATCCCGTCGCGCGCTCGATGTCGCGGACCGTCGTGAGGTAGTCGACGTAGTCGCGATCGCGCGTGCTC
>JBGAHN010000126.1:0-17036 GCA_044226145.1 Labilithrix sp.
GCCCGCGCGCACATCGACGCGCTCGACGACGCCATCCTCGATCTGCTCGAACGGCGCGCCGACGTCGCGCGGGAAGTGGCCGTCCGGAAGCGCGAGGCGGCCGTCGAGGTCTTCCACGATCCGGAGCGCGAGCGGCAGGTGCTCGAGCGGCTCGTGCGAAAGGGCCGCGGACGGTTCCCTTCGGACGCCATCCGCGCCGTGTTCCGCGAGGTCATGAGCGCGTGCCTGTCCGTCGAAGAGCCGCTCCGCGTGGCCTACCTGGGGCCCGAGGGGACGTTCTCGCAGACGTGCGCGCAGCACCTGTTCGGGCTCTCGGCGCGCTACCGCGAGTGCGCGACCATCGACGCCGTGTTCGACGCCGTCGGCAGCAAGGACGCGACCTATGGCGTCGTCCCGATCGAGAACTCGACGGAGGGCGCCGTGAGCTCGACGTCGGACGCGCTCATCGAGGGCGAGCTCGTCATCCGCCAGGAATACGTCCTACCCGTGCAGCATTGCCTCTTGTCGAAGGCCGCGGCGCTGAGCGACGTCGACACCGTCTACTCGCACCCGCAGGCGCTGGCGCAGTGCCGCGGGTGGCTCGCCAAGCACCTGCCCCGCGCGCAAATCGTGCAAACGACGTCGACCGCGGCCGCGACCCGCGAGGCGCAGACGGACGAGCGCGCCGCCTCCATCGGGGCCGCGATCGCCGCGTCGATCCACGGCGTCCCCATCTTGCGCGCGAACGTCCAAGATCGACGAGAGAACGCGACGCGCTTCGTCGTGGTCGCCCGAAGCGACGCCGAGCGACCGACGGGGCGCGATCGGACGACCCTCGCCTTCGGCGTGACCCATCACCAGGGCGCGCTCCGCCGCGTGCTCTCGGAGTTCGAGGACGCTGGCGTCAACCTCACGCGCATCGAGTCGCGTCCGAGCCGCGTCGAGCCTTGGCAGTACGTGTTCCTCGTCGACGTCGAAGGGCACCGCGAGGAGGCGCCGCTCAAGACGGCGCTCCACCGCGCACGCAAGCACACGACCTTCGTGAAGATCGTCGGGAGCTACCCGCGCGCCGAACCGCCAGCGAACGCCTCCGCGCCACGCAAGGCGGCCGGCGGCTCGACGTCGCGAAAGGCGGCCAGCGTCGCGACGCGCAAGGCGACTTCTTCGGCGCCGGAACCGTCAAAAATGCCGGTCAAATCCCCGAAAAACACATCGTTCGCAAGCGGACTTTCCGCATCGAAACGAACGCCGAAAACACCGAAAACGAGGCGGAGCCGGAAGCGATGAACGCCGTCCGGGGCGCGGCGCAGGCATCGAGCGGCGCGCGACCGACGGGGCGCGGAGGCATCGTCGTGCGGTACCTGGCGAGGGTCCTCGCGCTCGTGGGTGTCCTCTTCGTCGCGCTCGGGCTCGGCGGGTGCGCCACCTCGTTCGCCGGCACGGACGACGTCGCGATGGTCTACGAAACCGACGACGCGCCGTCGGCCGACGTCCCGAGCACGGATCTGCGCACGCTCGTCCTCCAGCGCCTCTCGGCGCGCGGCATCGGGGCAGACGTTCGGGCGCGACGCCGCCATCTCCGGATCACCGTGGCGCGCGATCTCGCGGACGACGCCGACGAACTGGTCACCTGGTCGGGGACGCTCCACCTCGCCACGGCCGACGACGCCTACGAGCTCTCGCCCCACGATCTCGGCGGCCTCGTCGAACGCGTCCAGACGTCCCCCGACGGCCACGTCGACCGCTATTGGCAAGGCCCGCGCGCGGAGGTCGCGCGCGCCGTCCGAACGTGGGCGACGGACGCGGAACACCGGCTCGTCGGTGAGCCGCTCTGGGAGACGGCTCGCGGCGCGGAGCCTCCTGCCTGGCGCACACGGGTCGTCCGCGCGCCGTTCGCCGCCGAACTTGCCGACGGCACCCTCGTCTCGACGAGCCACGGAAGCGTGCGACTACGCGGCGCTCCGGGCACCGCCGCCGCGCGTACCGTCGACGTCGCGCGCTCGCTGCCCCATCCCGTCCTCGTGCTCGTGCGAGGTCGCACCTCGCTCGGCGGCTTCCGCGCCGACGGCGACGCGTTGGTCGTCGACTTCGGCCGCGGCATCGAAGCCTATGGGCGCGCCGAAGCCGAAAAGCGCCTCCTCGTGTCGCCACGCTTGCCGACCGTCGTCCGCACGCGCTCCGAGGAGCTCGCCCCGAACGCGAAGCTCGTCGCGGCGTGCTTCGTGGTCCCGCTGCTGCTCTCTCTCGCGTGGCTCGTGTTCGTGCGTCGCTTCGACCGCGCGCATCCCGAACCCGCGTGGCTCGTCGTCGTCACGTTCTTGCTCGGCGCGCTCGCGACGATCCCCGCGGGGGCGCTCGAGCTCGCCTTCACGCGGCTCTCCCCCTGGCTCGACCCCCGCGTGGTCACGCTCGGCGGCGAGCCCTTCGCGCTTCCGCTCTCACTGCTCGTCCTGACCCTCGTGGTCGGCGTCTCGGAAGAGGGCGCGAAACGCCTCGCCACGGTCTACGCGGCGCGCCGCCCGGAGTTCGACGAACCCGTCGACGGCATCCTCTATGGCATGGTCGCTTCGCTCGGCTTCGCGGCAGCGGAGAACGTCCACTACTTCGCCGCCGGTCGCCTCAACGCGCCGCTCGTCATCGCGCGCTGCTTCATGAGCATCCCCGCGCACCTCTTCTTCGGCGCCATCTGGGGCTACGGCCTCGGGCTACGGCTCGTCGATCCGAAGGCCCGCGCGGGCGCCTATTTCCTCGCCGCCGCGGCCGCGCACGGACTGTTCGACGCGCTCCTCGCCGTGCGTGGCGCGGGCCTCGCCGCCGTCGTGCTCAACGTCGTGCTGGCGAGCACCTTCGTCGCGCTCGTCCGGCGCGCGCTCCGGCACGGCATCGTCGACGACGCCGCGAAGGCCGTCCGCCCCGAACACCGGAAGCTCTTCCGGGTCGGCCGCCCGAAATCCTTCCTCCTCTCGGCCGTCGTGTTCCACGCCGTCGCGCTCGGCATCTTCGTCCTGGGCGCGTGGTATCAGCTCGCGCGCCGAAGGCCCGAGCTCGAGTTCGTCCTCGGCTCGAGCGCGCTGCTCGTCCTCCTCGGCGCCGCCGCCTACGCGATTTCGGCGACGCTGCCCCTCGACGTCGTCGTCGACGATCACGGCGTCACGTTCGCGGGTGCCGCGCGACCATGGCGCACCATCCGCGGCGTCTCGACCGAAGGACCCCACGTCGTCCTCGATTGCGACGGCGGCCCCGTCTTGCTCGGGCCAGCGACCGAAGGAACACGGACGCGCCTCGTCGCGGCGCTACGGTCCTACCTCGGCGGGGTCGGCTGAGGTCGCGTCGGACCGCGCGATCCCGACGAAAATCGCTCGATTTCGGCCAAAATCGACGCGCTACTTCGACGAGCCGGCGTCCGCGCCGCCGATCCCGAGCAGCTCGATGTCGAACTTGAGCGCGGCGTTCGGCGGGATCTTCTCCCCGCCGCCCTTCTCGCCGTACGCGAGCGCCGACGGGATGGTCAACGTGCGCTTGCCGCCGACCTTCATGCCGACCACGCCCTGATCCCACCCCTTGATCACCTGCCCCTTGCCCAGCGTGAACGTGAAGGGCTCGCGATCGCGGGAGCTGTCGAACTCCTTGCCGTTGAGGAGCGTGCCCGTGTAGTGCACCTTCACCTCGTCGCCGGACTTCGCCTCGGCGCCCGTGCCCACGACGGCATCGACGATCTCGAGCGACGACGGCCCCGGCGGCAGAGGCGTGGGCTTCGACGGCTGGAAATCACTGGGCGCAGGCTCGGCGACGCTCTTCGAGCAGGCGCCGAGACCGACGATCGACGGGAGCACCACGAGGACGAACGAAGACAAAACGCGTGCGTTTCGCATGACGCCGCCCCTTTTAGCACGTCGGCGCAAAGGCGGGCGCAACGCGATCGCGAGCGCGAGCCACGAACGCGATCACGTCATCGACCCGCGGGAGCCTGCCGAGCGGCGGGCATCGAGCTCACGGAGGAGGGCTGGGCGGCGCGACGTTCGCGCCGAGAAACGCCCCGACGATCTGGAGGATCGCTTCGAGCTGATCGCGGCTCGCCGCGAGCTTGAACTCGAACCGCTTGCCGTTCGCGACGACCTTGGCGTCGTTGAGCAGCCCGCGCGTGGCGATGCGGACGCCGACGGAGTTCTGCCGGCGAAGCAGATCGGTGAGCGCCCGCGCGGCGTCCTCCGCGGCGAGCTCGTCGGTGCAGTCGCCCTCGGTGAACGCGTCGGCGCCGCCGTCCGGTCGAGGCACGATCCACAAGCGCAGCTCGTTCACGGCGCGATCGAACTTGAGCCCGGGGATCGCGATCTGTTTCCACGGATCGACCACCGTGAGGCGCATCGCTTCGCCGGGGCGCACCTTCGGCGCGATCGGTGCGCGCTTGAGGGCACGGGCGAAATCGCCGGCTTTGTCCTTCGGGACGACGGCGAGGACGTGCGGCTGCACCCGCAAAAACACGCGCTCGGCGTTGTCGGCGTGTCCGAGCGACGCCTTGATGCCCGGCACGCCCGCGTCGAACGGCCCGCCGCGGTCGTAGCGCATCGCCACCGCGTCGACGGCCTTGTCGACGAGCTCGTCGGGCGCCGAGTAGTGCACGAGCACGGCGTCCCGCTCCGTGTGGATGAGCGACGGCCCGTAGATCAAGATCCAGTCCGTGTCGCGGATCGGATCGACGCCGGCCTTCTGCGCGTCGGCGCCGTGGATGAAGTCGTTCCACTGCGGCAGCGCGAAGAGCAGCGGCCCGATGCGCGCGCCGACCGGGTTCTTGCGGATGACCGACACGTTCACCAGGAGCGTGACGTTGACCTGCCCGGCGGTGACGATGCCGGCCATGCCGATCATCGATCCCGGATCGCGCGGACCGTTCGCCCCCGGCGCCGCGCCGGCATCGGCCGCGGCGACGAGCCCACCGTCCGACGGCGCCTCCCCTCCATCTTCGACGGGTGACGCATCGGCGGCGGCGTCGTGCGCGTCCGACGAGGCGTCGTGCACGCCGGCGTCGAGGACGTCGACCGCGGCGTCGGGAATACCTGCATCATGCACGTGTTTGGGCGCCCCGGCGTCGGGCCTCTTCGCGTTCGGCCCGTTCGGATCGGTCTCCGAAGGCGCCGGCAGCGACGGCGGGGGCGGCGGCTCGGGCGGCGGAGGCATGTCCTCGCCGAGCAGATCGACCGGGATCGTCAGCTCGTCGGCCGGATCCTTGAACTCGAGCCCCGAGTTGTCCGGGAGCAGATCCCACGGCGAGGTCGCGACGTGCACCGCGAGCGAGAGCGCGAACGCCACGGCCCCCGCGATGCGAAGGCGGCGGGTCGACCAGAAGCGCGCCGGACCGCTCCCATCCTTCTTTTCTGGCGCGGTCGCGTGAGGGGCCGTCGGAGCGGCGTCGGCAGCGCCTTTTCGAGGGTCTCCGTGGAACGGAAACGGGTTCGCGAGCGGCCGTCCACGCGCGCGACGGCGTCGGGCCGAGGCGGAACGTCGGCGCGTCTCGCTAGCCACGCAGAAGCCCTCTCACGGACACACGGTAGGACGAAGCGCCTTCGAAAAGCACGTTATTTTCGTACATCGGCGGACGGCACGAAGCTCGCTTTCGAGGACCGTATCGTCCGTGATTCACCCTCGACTCACCCACGGCACGTGGCAAGCGCGGCCGAGGCGGAGCTCGCTCCTCTTCGAACGCTTCCGCTAAGGTTCTTCTTCCCCGCGAGGCCCCCGTTCCCTCGTTCTTTGCCGCTCGTTCCGTAGAAATGATGAAAACTGGCCCTTTTTCGAGCCCTTTGGCACTCCTTGAGGACACCGTCCGTTCCTCCCCACGCCCGCCTGCGCGCGCGTACGCACGCATGCAAAGAGTCCCGATGTTCGCCCGCTCGATGCTCACCCTCGTCACCGTCTCGGCGTTCTTGCCCGCGTGCGACGAACCGAAGCGTGATCTCGTCCCGCGCCAAACCCCGACCCAGGCCACGGCCCCCGTCCCGACGACCGAGTCCGCGTCGACCGATCCGGCGCCGTCTCACGCGGACGCCGCCGCGGAGCCCACGGCCGAACTCGACGCGGGGCCGCCGGTGTTCGATGGCCCGCTCATCGGCGCGCTGTTCATGCAGACGCCCGTGATGAGCGACATGGAGTGGCCGACGGACAAGAAGCGCGATCCCAGCAAGCCGCCGGTCATGCGCATCGGCTACCTGCGCCAGGGCGCGAAGGTCCCCATCCTGCCCGAGCAGCACGTCCGATCGAACTGCAAGGAGGGCTGGTACGAGCTCGTCCACGGCGGCTTCATCTGCGCCAAGTACGCCTCGCTCGATCTCAATCACCCGAAGATCAAGCTCGCGGCCCACCCGCCGTTCATGGATGCGCCGCTCCCCTACCAATACGGCTACAACGTCCGCAACGGCACGCCGCTCTATCGGACGATCCCTTCGCGCCAGGAACGGGTCGAGCTCGAACCCTGGCTCGTCAAGAAGCCGAAGCCCAAGCCGGTCGAGTCCGCCGCCGCGACGATCGACGCCGTCGATCCGAGCGTCGCGTTGAACCTCACGCGCTCCGTCGGCGTCGAACCCACGCTCGGCTCGGACGACGCGCTCGACGCGGGTGTTCCCTGGTACCTGCGCGACTACGACGGCGGCAAACCCCAGGTCACGCTCGACGATCTGCGCGGCGAAGGCCCGGTCGAACGCCGCATGGTCAAGGGCTTCTACCTCGCGCTCGACAGCGACTTCAAAGCGAACGGCAACCGCTGGTGGAAGACGACGGGCGGCCTCATCGCGCCGTTCGAACGCATCTACGTCAACGACACCTCGTCCCAGTTCCACGGCGTCTGGCTCGACGAGAACCACCCCGATCCGAACGTCGATCCCGACGCGGGCGCGCCGGTCGCACGAACCCCCATCGAGGGGCTCTGCATGCCCGGGAGCAAGGCGCAGGTCGGCATCGTCCTCCACTACAAGGCGTTCAAGTACGACGTCACGCCGAGCAAGGTCGCCGCCGTGAAGGGCGAGCCGCTCGCGCGTCACACGGTCGTCCGCCTCACGGGCGAGAGCGCGCGCATCAACGGCGCGATCTACAAGGCGACCGACGAAGGCTTCTGGATCCGGAGCAGCGACGTCACCCAGACGAACCCCGGCAGCCCGCCCGCCGATCTCGCGACCGGCGAGAAGTGGATCGACGTCAATCTCACGACGCAGACGCTCGTGGCCTTCGAAGGCGATCGCCCCGTGTTCGCGACCGCCGTGTCGACCGGGCGAAAGGACGAGAGCGATCCCGAGAAGGATCACCGCACGCCGACCGGGACCTTCCGCATCCGCGAGAAGCACATCGCCGCGACGATGGACGGCGACGTCGCGAGCGATGGCCCGTACTCGATCGAGGACGTGCCGTGGATCATGTACTACTCCGGCAGCTACGCCCTGCACGGCGCGTTCTGGCACAACAACTTCGGGCGCACGAAGAGCCACGGCTGCACGAACCTCGCCCCGCGCGACGCCAAGGCGCTCTTCGGCTGGACCGAGCCGCGCCTCCCCGAAGGCTGGCACGGCGTCTGGTCGACGACCGATCACCCTGGCACGCGCGTCGTCGTCCACGAGTGACGGCGGCGCGGCCGCGGCGCTCTCCCCGCGGACGAGGGCGCTTTCGATGCGTGATCCTCACGATGGGCACGGCGTCGCGAGGAGCGGGCGGAGGAGCGCGCCGGGATCGCCGTGCTCCGGCTCGGTCTTCGCGGCCGCGCGCACCCGTTCGAGCGAGCGGAGCATGCGCGGGAAGCTGCCGCCGCACGAGGCGAGGAGATCGGTGAGCTCCTTCTTTCCCGAGCCGTAGGTCGCGTATTGGATCAACGTCGCGTTCGTGATGGGGCGCGACGCACCGACGTCGGCCGAGAGCGCGGTGACGATGCGGGTCTTCTCCTGGAGCTTTTCGGCCCGCGACGCGTTCGAGCGGTAGATCCCGTCGAGCGCGACGTACGCCCGCCGCATCGCCTCGTCCTTGACCTCGTCGCCCGCGCGCATCGCGACGTACGCCTGCTTTTCGAGGGACGTTTCGCCGACCGTCGCGTCGAGGTAGCGCCGCGCGAGCCCGTCGCCGACGAACGACGCGACGCTCTCGTTGAGCGTGCTCTGTCCGGCGACGTAGAAGGTCGCGTGGAGCATCTCGTGGAAGATCGTCTCGGCGAGATCGCCGAGCCCCTGCGCGGAGCGATCGATCATCGTCGAGAGCACCGGATCGTCGAACCAGCCGAGCGTCGAATAGGCCGGTGAAGGCCGCACGTCGACGTCCCAGCCTTCGCCGGCGAGCTCCGATCCGTAGACGGTGGCCTCGCCGCGGTCGAACCACCCCGTGTACGTGATGCTGCCGATGACGGGGAAGCTCCACGTCTTCGGCCGGAACGCGACCGGATCGCACGCCGAGACGACCCACACGACCGCCGGCCGATCGAGCCACACGTAGCGCTCGTAGTTCTTCGTGCGCGCGAGGCCATTCTGCTCGGCGAAGGCCTTGATGGCGGGGACGTGCGCCAGGAGGCGGCGCGTCGGCGCGTCGAGGTAGCCGTGCGTGACGATCTCGTCGATGGAGATCCCGCGCACGTTGAGCTGCTCTTGCCCGGCGGCGGCCTGCGTCACGTAACGGAGCGGCGTGCACGCGACGGACGCGAGCGAGGCGAGCGAGACGGCCGCGCACGCGGCGATTCGACGAACCGAAGAGGACTTCATCCGATCACGCATGGGATCCTGCACATGGTCGCGCGCGCACGCCATCCCTCTTCGCACCGAGGGCGCGAGGCGAAGCGGAGGCCTCCGAGAGCTCGACCGACCGCCTTTTCGGGTCGCCGTCCGACGCAAACGAGGCGCACGACGCAATCGCCGGCGAAAATGACGATTCCGGGCCGATCCCGCGGTGCGTCGGCGCGATCGATCGACCGCGGCCGCTCGGCGGAAGGTTCGTCGCGCGATCGCCCGCGCGCCGTGATCTCTTGACGCGCGCGCCGCCCGTCGGCAAAACCTCCCCAGGAGAAGGATGGATCAGCTTTCCGCGCACCTCGATCGGGGCTGGGACCTCGCGCAAAAGGGAGATGCTTCCGGCGCGAGCGCCTGCGCGAAGCGCGCCTTGGAGCTCGATCCGCAGTCCCCCGAAGTCCACAACTTGCTCGGTTACAGCGCGGCGCTCGCGGGCGACTCCGACGACGCGCTCGAGCACTATCGCCAAGCCATCGCGCTCGACGAGACGTACCTCGAGGCGATGCTCAACGCCGCCGAAGTCCTCATGCATCCTCTGGGGGAGTGGGACGACGCCATCGAGCTTTGCGACGACGCGCTCGAATACGCCGAGACCAAAGAAGAGATCGCCGACTGTCTTCTCCTTCGCGTCGACGCGCTCCTCGGCAAAGGCGACGTCGAAGAGGCCAAGAGGTGCATGTCCCGCCTGCCCGAGCCGCCCTACGAGACACCGAGCTACGTCTTCTTGATCGGGCGCGCGTTCTACGAGCTCGGTGAGAACGACAAGGCGCTGCCCTACATCGAGGAGGCCGTCCGCACGGATCCCGAGCACGCCGACGCGCACTACTACCTGGGGCTCCTCCGCGACGACGGCGGCGACATGCGCGCGGCCGTCGAGTCGTTCCTCCGCGCCCGCGCGCTCGATCTCGGTCGTCCGCCGCCGGCATGGGCGCCCTCGCCCGACGCGTTCGCGCAGATCGTCCGTCGGGTGATCCAGGGCCTCGACGCGCTCCTCTCCCGATGGGTTAGCGACGCCGACGTCTTCATCGTCGATCTGCCGGGCGCCGAGCTCGTCGTCGACGGCGTCGATCCGCGCGCGATGGTCATCGTCGACGCGCGGCCGCCGGACGACATCGACGACGGCGATCTCTCGACGCGCGACACGCTCCGGGCGCGGCTCTTCATCTACCAGCGCAACGTCGAGCGCGCCGCCGGCTCGGTGACCGCGCTCGAATCGGAGCTCTCCGCCGCGCTCGAACGCGAGATCACCGCCGTGTTCCTCGATCGGGACACGCCGCCGGTCACCGACAAGCACCAACTCAACTGACGCGCGCGGTGATCGCCGGCGTCTCCGTCGCGCCCATGGCGCGGTGCGCCGTTTCCGCCCTCGCCCCCATCCTCCTTGAGGGGGATGGCGCGGCAGTCAATTACGTGCAAGATTTCGCGGACATGGCGATCTCGGGACAGCACGTCGTCGAAGCGCTCGAGCGCGCCGGTTACCGCGTCGATCGGCGATCGCACGACGCCGTCGTCTTGAGCCAAGAGGGGCGCATGGTGCTCGTTCCGCTCCGCGTGCTCGACGAGGAGGACATCCTCTCGATCCGCATGAACGCGCGCCTGACGATGACCCAGTTCATCGCGCTGCTCGAGCCGCCCACGTTGCGCGATCTGCATTTCGAGAGCCACGTGCGCAAGAAGGTCGACGACTGACGGACGCCGCCGGCGACGCGGCTCAATGCCAGGCGCCGATGCTGAACCCGAAGTTCTGGTACCTCGGCGCGACGTCGAAGAACGCCGTGAGCTTCCACGTCGTGTCGGCCACGATGTCGAAGACGTTCCACGACAGGAGCTTCAGATCGGCGCCGAACGTGAAGTGTTGCCGGTAGGTGCCGTCTTCGAACCGGCTCGGCTCGAAGTACGTCCCGGCGCGCATCCGAAGGAGGTTCGGCACCGGCTCGCTCTCGGCGGCCACGCGCGGCGAGAGCGTGACCTGACGGCCGACGAGCTCTCGCTTCTGGTCCATGAACCCCTCGAGCGCCACCGCGTGCGCGCTCGCCCCCGTGAGCGTCATGCTCGCCAACACCAGCACGTAATCCCGCGGCCAATTGAGGTAGCGCGCCTTGCGTTGCTCGTAGAGGGCCTGCTCTGCGCGCGCGAGCTCGGCGTCCTCCTCCGTTCGCTTCACGCGCTCGTCCCGTTCGAGCTCGTCGGCGCGGGCCGCGCGCACCGCGACGTCCTCGGGGGTGCGCCGGGGCATGCGCGCGAGCTCGGCGTTGCGCGCGCGCGCGAGCTCGGCGTTCCGCGCGCGCGCGCGGAGCGTCCGGTTCTCGGCGACGCGGCGGGCGAGCTCGCGTTCGTCTTTCTCGGGCTCGATCCAAGGCGGGTTGAGCGGCCGCGAGCCGAACTGCCACGCGATCCCGGCTTCGAGCTCCCACGGTTGCGTGATCCGCTCCGGCACGATGAACGGCCCCGCGGTGCTCACGCCCGTCGCCGGATCGACGACGGTCCGCCCCGCACTGATGTTGCCCGCGGACACGGGCGAGCGCACCGTGGCGCCGACGCGAAACGCCGTGCCGTTCGGCTTCACGACGGCGCCGACCTCGGGTCCCGCTCCCGCCATCTGCAAGAGCGATCCGCGCGCGACACGCTCGGACAAGTCGAACAGGACGACGCGCGCGCCTGCGCCGATCACGACCTGGTTGTCGAGCAACCCGTACGCGCCGCCGGCGTGGATGCGCCCGAGCGTGAGCGCGAGCGACGAGGTGTTCGTCGAGGGCGCCTTCACGTCGTAGTTCAAGAAATCGGCGGTGGCGGTGAACCCGAGCTGCCCGAACTGGAGCTGCAGGCCCGCGTTCAAATACGTGAAGCGCGCGGTGCGCTGCACGAGGTGCGTGTCGCCGTTCTCGCCGCGGTTGTTGAAGTCCGTGTTGCCGTAGGCGCCCGGGAACGCGATGCCGACGGAGATGTCGTGATCGAACCACTTCAGGCTGAACGGCTCGCGCACGGCCGGCGCCGCGACGTTCGTGTAGATGCCCTCGACGGTCTCGGCCGCGGCGGTCGTCGCGCCCGCGAGGCCGGTGATGCGCCCGGAGGCGATGAGCGGCCCCTGGAACAACTCGAGCGCGTAATCGTTCTTCGTGATGGGCGCGGGCGCCTGCCCTTGCGCCGAGGCCGCGGCCGACGCCGACGCGATCAGGAAGCTTGCGGCTTGAGCAAGAAGCGCACGAGCGGCTCGGCGTCGAGCTTCGCCGTGGCGAGGAGCGTGTCGACCAGCCGCTTTCCGAGCTTCGCGAGCTCCAAGAGCGCCGAGATCCGTTCGTACTGGAGCGCCGCCCGCTCGCGGACCTTCGGATCCGTCGATTCGCGCAGCGCCGCCAGCGAGGCGAGCGCGTCCTCGAAGGCCTCGATGGCCGTGACGATCTCGATCTGCTCGCGCTCGCGGAAGACGCGGGAGATCATCCGCCAAAGGTGCACCTCGGCCGTGAAAAAGTCCTTCCGCTCACCTTGCACCCAGACCTTGCGCACGACGCCCCAGCGAAGGAGCTCGTTGAGCGTCATGCTCACCGCGCCGCTCGAGAGCTTCAGGCAAAGACGCAGGTCCTCGGCGCTGAGCGCATCGGGCGACAAGTAAAGCACCGCCCAGATGCGCCCCATGTTCCGCTTGAAGCCCCAGAACTCGATGAGACGTCCAACGACATCGCTCACCGCGGCTTCCGTCGGCCATAGTGCCCGTTTCTCCTTGCCCACGTGAGTCTCGGGCTTTTTAGGCGACGCGGCGCCGTCAGGCAACGCCGGAGCGACTACGCGCGCGCTCGCCATCGCCGCCGGCCCTACGAAACGCGCGCCGCGAGGTTCTTGGCGACCTCGGCGAGGACGTCGCGCCGGGGACCTTCGGGGACGAGGGCGAGCTCTTCGAGGGCCGCCCGCGTCGTCTCGAGCGCCAGCGCGCGGACGCGATCGCACGCGCCGGACGCGCGGACCTTCGACGCGAGCCGCGGCACGGCGTCCTCGTCGCCGGCGCGCACGCGCTCGACGAGCGGCGCGATCTCGGGATCGACGGCCGCCGCGCGGATCAAGGGGAGCGTGACCTTCCCTTCGAGCAGATCGCCGAGCAGGTTCTTCCCCGTCGCGGCCGCGTCGCCGTCGTAGTCGAGCACGTCGTCGACGAGCTGGAACGCGACGCCGAGGTGCGTGCCGAAGCGGCCGAGCGCATCCACCGCCTCCGGAGGCGCCCCACCTTCGCGCGCGCCCGCGCGCAGCGCCCACTCGAAGAGCGACGCCGTCTTGCCGCGAACGACTTCGAAATACGTGGCCTCGTCGAGCGAGAGCGCGACGCGTCCCCGGAGCTGCACGACCTCGCCGTCGACGAGCCGACCGAGCGTCGCGACCAGCTCACGCCACGTCTCGGGCCGCGCGTCCGCGGCGAGCCGCAAGGCCTCCACGAGGAGCAAATCGCCCGCGAGGACGCTCACGGCGTTGCCCCACACGCGCCGCGACGTCGGCCGACCACGTCGCTGGTCGGCGTCGTCGATCACGTCGTCGTGGAGCAACGTCGCCATGTGGACGATCTCGGCGGCGGCCGCGAGCGCGCGCACGGACGAAGGCAACGTCGCCATGAAACAACCGGCCGCGAGGAGGAGCGCCATCGGCCGCACACGCTTGCCCCCCGCTTCGGCGAGGTGGCGAGCCGCATCCGTCGCGGGAGCGACGCCGGCCTCGATGTGCTCGGCGATCCGCGCCTCGACCTCTTGCATCTCCGTCGCGACGAGCGCGTGGACGTCGGCGACACGGGCGGCCGTGCGATCTCCGACGCGTTCCGTCTCGGCCGTCGCGTGGAGCGCATCGAGGGAGGCGGGGAAGCTCATCCGAGTCGGTCCAGGGAGAAAGGGCGAAAGGGGCGGGAAAACGACGTCGAATCTTTCAAAAGAATTTGAAAGCGGCCTGACTATAGGCGCGGCCCGTTCGTCGGGTCAAGGCACGCCCATCGCCGGACAGCGTACATTTCCTTGCATCGGAGCCTCCTTCCTTTATGAAGACGCCCGACATGCGCGCCCTCCCCTCGGTCCTCTCGTCGTTCGCCCTCCTCCCCCTGATCGCGTGGAGCGCGGGGTGCTCGGTCGCGCCCGCCTCCGAAGACGCGACGACCTCGGAGGCCGATCTCCGAACGAGCTACGCCGATCTCGGCGAGCTCCTCTCGGACACCGACGCGGACCGCTGGTGGAACGTCAAGCAAGCGCTGGCGAAGGGCTTCGACGACATCTGCGGCGACACGATCTGCGGCGGCGACTACTCCAACCTGACGACCGTCCGCATCAAGTGCTCGGCGACGCGCGCGACGCAGAAGCTCCGGGACTGCGCGTGGGTCCTCGGCGGCAGCATCGAGTACGTCGATCCCGCGAGCGGCGCCGTCACGAGCCAGCCGCGCGTGTTTTCGTGCAAGGTGGCCGTCGGGTCGAAGGCCGGTCCCATGCTCGACGCGCTCTCGGCCGCCGGCAAAAACGCCCTGAACACGCCCCTGCCCGGCACGGACCGCTCGTTCTACGACGCGCTGACGGACTGCTTCTCGGGCGTGGTCGGATCGCCCCCGCCGGCGAGCGAGGACGGCCCCTTCGTGGAGCTGTCCGAGCATTTGTGGGGCACCGACGAAGGCGCCGCGCTGTCGTGGTTCGGCACGCAGCGGAAGTTGAACGAAGGCTTCCGCTACGTCTGCGGCGACTCCTTCTGCGAGGGCGAATACCCGGACATCGAAGGCCTCCGCTTCACGTGCGCCGTCGACGCGAGCAAGAACAAGGTGCGCTCGTGCACGTGGTCGTTCGCGCTCGCCGAGACCTCCATCGACGCGAGCGGGCGCATCCGCGCGACGACGGCGACGAAGACGTGCTCGGTGGCGCTCTACGTCAACCCGGCGACGCTCGTGAACGCCCTCGCCAACGACGATCCGCTGAACACTCGCCTGCCCGGCAAGCAGACGTCGCTCTACCAAGCGCTGATCGGCTGCCTCTGATCCGGTGCGCGGCCTCGCATCGCTTCGTCCACCTCTCCCGCACGGTGCGCGGTGAAGCGCGGCATCGCCATCGTTCCAACATGGAACATGTGGAACAAATAAAGGACGTCGCGAGGGGTTCTTAGCCCTTGATCGAGCGCCAAAACCCTTCTCTTTTCGGGCATTTGGTCGATTGGCCCGCACCGTGCAATTGCGCGGCGCGGAGCCACCCATGCCCGACGTTCACCGACCCCACGCGCGCCTCATTTCCGACCCGGCGAACGAAACGCCGACCGAAGCGCAGCTCGCCGGCCTCGTCGACACGTTCTACGCGCGCGTCCGAGAAGACGATCTGATCGGGCCGGTCTTCGAGAGCGTGGTCGAGGATTGGCCGCACCACCTGCAGAAGCTCACCGCCTTCTGGACGCGCGTCGTCCTGGGCGCCTCCGACTACCGTGGCAACCCGATGATGGCGCACGTCGCCCTCCGCGACCGCATCACGCCCGCGCATTTCGAGCGATGGCTCGCGCTCTGGACGGAGGTGACGAACGCCGTCCTCCCCGGCCCCATCGCCGACGAGCTCCAAGAGCGCGCCGCGCGGATGTCCCAACGTCTCCAGGCCGGCATGGCCAGCCATCTCGCCCGATGAACACGCAAAGGCCCGAGTCGCCCGAGCAACGAGGAATCAAACCGTGAAGTGGACCCCCTGGAAAGCGCTCTTCGCCGTCGTCGTGAGCTCGTTCGTCGTGCTGCTCTACGCCGGCCATCGCATCGCCGACGGCGCCCCGCCGATCCCGTCGCGCGTCGTTTCGCCGAGCGGCGACGTGCTCGTGGGTGAGCAGGAAATCCTCGACGGACAAGCCGTTTGGCAAGCCATGGGCGGCATGGAAATCGGCTCGATCTGGGGGCACGGCAGCTACGTCGCCCCCGATTGGACGGCGGACTACCTGCACCGCGAGTCGATGTCGGTCCTCGACCAGTACGCGCGCGCCGCCGGACTCGCCTCCTACGACGCGGCGCCGCCCGAGACGCAAGCGGCGCTCCGCACGAGGCTCACGCAAGCCACGCGCACGAGCCGCTACGACGCTTCGCAAGGCACGCTGACGATCCCGGACGAACGAGCGCACGCGTTCCGCGAGCTCGAGGCGCACTACGCCGACGTCTTCACCAACGGGCGAACGGCCTACGCGATCCCGCGCGGCGCCCAGGCCGATCCGAAGAAGCTCCACCTCCTGACGAGCTTCTTCTTCTGGACGTCGTGGGCGGCGGCGACGGACCGCCCGGATCAGCCCGGCGTCTCGTACACGAACAACTGGCCGCACGAACCGCTCGTCGCCAACACGGTGACCGGTGACGCGCTGGTCTGGACGGGCGTGAGCATCCTCGTGCTGCTCGCCGGCATCGCGGGCATGGCGCTGTGGCACGCGTCGCGGCCGCGGGAAGAGACGGCGCCCGAAGCGCCCGCCGACGATCCGCTCCTCTCCGCCCGGCTCACGCCCTCGCAGCGCGTGGCGCTCGTGTACTTCGGCGTCGTCGTCGCGCTGTTCCTCGCGCAGATCGTGATGGGGACGGTGACCGCGCACTTCGGCGTCGAAGGCGACGGCTTCTACGGGCTGCCTTTGTCGGAGTGGATCCCGTACGTCATCTCGCGCACGTGGCACACGCAGCTCGGCCTCTTCTGGATCGCCACGGCGTGGCTCGCCGCCGGCTTGTTCGTCGCGCCGAGCATCGGCGACGGCGATCCGCCCTACCAACGCGCGGGCGTGATCGCGCTGCTCGGCGCCCTCGTGGTGGTCGTCGCCGGCTCGATGATCGGGCAGTGGCTCAGCGTCATGCACAAGTTCGGCGACGACACCGTGCGCTTCTATTTCGGGCACACGGGCTACGAGTACATCGACCTCGGGCGCGCCTTCCAGATCGGGCTGCTCGTCGGCCTGTTCCTCTGGTTCTTCCTGGTGCTCCGCGCCGTCCTGCCGGCCCTTCGCCGGCGCGACGCGAGCCGAGGCCTGCTCGTGCTCTTCGTGCTCTCGGCCCTCGCCATCGCGGGCTTCTACGGCGCGGCGATGGGCGCCGGGCACCGCACGCACCTCTCCATCGCCGAATACTGGCGATGGTGGGTCGTCCACCTCTGGGTCGAGGGGTTCTTCGAGGTCTTCGCGACGGTCGTCTTCGCGTTCCTCTTCGCGCGGCTCGGCCTGCTCGAGCCCAAGTCGACCGAGCGCACCGTCGTCGTCGCCGCGGCCGTGTTCTTGGCCGGCGGCATCATCGGGACGCTGCACCACCTCTACTTCAGTGGCTCGCCGACCATGATCGCGTCGCTCGGCGCCGTGTTCAGCGCGCTCGAGGTC
>JBGAHN010000127.1:0-17274 GCA_044226145.1 Labilithrix sp.
CTCGGCGACCTTCGCGACCGGCTTGGGGGCCGGCGCCGCGGCCGGCTTCGGCGCGGGTTTCGGTGCTGCCGCGCGCGGCACGGGTGCGGGACGGGGCGCCGATCGCTCGGCCACCTTCGCCGGGGCGGGCTCGGGCGTGTCCGTCGCGTTGCCCGTGTCGGCCGTCTTCGCGGCGGTCGTTTTCGCGACGGCCGCCGGTTTCGTCGTCGCAGCTTTCGCCTCGTCCGCCGAAGGATCGACGACCGGCTCGGGGGCCACCGGTGCGGCGGTCGCCTCCGCCACGGGCTCCGCGCTCGGCGCAGGCTCCGCGGGGACGTCGGCCGACGCGGAAGCGGCCGGATCGACGAGGGCCGCGGGCGGCGCGACGGCAGGTGCTTCGGGCGCGGGCAACTCGGCCGGCTCGGTCGACTCCGGCTCGCCGGGGGGCGCATCCAGGGTCGCCTCGACCTGCGCTTCCTTCGCGGCGCGGGAAGGATCGACGAACGCCGCCACCGTTTCGGCGACGCCCGACTTGCCGGACGACATTCGAAACGCAGCCCCGCCGACGGCGAACGCCAGGCCGACGAGCGCCGCGGCCCACGGCAAAATCAGACGCTTCGGCGGCAGCGAGCGCGGCGACGTCCGAGCCGTCGCGGGCGGATCGAGCGACGACTCCGAATACGGCGCGGCCGCCACCATGAAGTGCGCCGGAATCGACGGCGGCCGCGGCGCAGCGACGCTCGGAGGCGCCGACGACGGCGACGGCGACGACATCGCCGACGATCTCCGCGGTGGCGCCGAAAGGCTCGGAGGTGGCACGTTCGGCAACCCGAGCGCGCGACGCCCCGACGGCGGGTACGACGCAGGCGACGAGACCGACGGCGGTGGCGCCGAAGCGAGCGGTGGAAAGCTCGGCGTGAGGACTTGGGGCGCCATCACCCGCGCATCGGCGACCGGCGGCGGTGGCGCCGAACGGCCCGGCGGCGGTCCCGACAACGGCGGTCCCGACAACGGCGGCGGCCGAAGCGCGCTCGACGTCGGCGCCACGACCGGCGGCATGCGCGATGTCCCCGTCTTCGAGAACGGAAGGATGCTCGTGCGATCTTCCTCTTCTTCTTCGAACGGCAGCCGGCGATCGGAATCGAGCAGCTCGGCGGGCGGCGGCGCGCTGAGTCGCGCACGCACCGGAGGCAGCGGACGTGCGCTCGGCGGCGGTGGCGTCAGCCGCGCGCTCGGCGGCGGTGGCGTCAGCCGCGCGGGGTTCGCCCGTACCGACACCGGCGGTACCGACAGCGACGATGGGCCATGAATCGCCGTCCGATCTTCTTCCTCGTCGTCGTCGAGCGGACGCGACGCTTCGACGGCGGGGGCGTGGCTCATCGACGGAGGCTTCGACCCCAGGGGACGAACCGACGGCCTCGCGTGCGGCGGCCCCGACGGAGGCGGCGACAACCGCGACACCGCGCCGACGCTCTTGGCCGGGATCATCTCCGTTCGATCTTCCTCTTCGTCGTCGTCGATCGCGTGGAGCTCCTTCGACGCCGTGGATGGCGCCACACGGTCCCCCGACGTGAAGAGCGCCTCGTCGTTCGTCCCGTCTTCGCGCGGGTCCGAGCCATCACCGGAACGTTTCGTGGAGGGAAGCATGTTCTTCGGACGCTCGACCGGCGGACCGGAAAAGGTTCCACCGATCGGAGACGTATGGTCCGATGATACCGCGCCGGAGAGCGGCGCAAGCGCACGCACGACGAATTCGGTGCGACAGCACACTACATGCCAACGACGCGACGCGCTCGTTCGCTCGAATCGACGAGGGTGACGGGAGGTGGTGCGCTAGGGATCCAGGTCGCCGCGCACACTCATCGCGACATGACGACGAGCGCGACGATCCCCGACACGGCCAGGACCGCGAGGGCGAGGATCACCGGAACGAACCACGCCGGGCGCGCCGCGGGGACCCCGAGGACGACGTCGTCTTGCCCGCCGTCGTACGTCGGACGCACCGATCCGCGGCCCGCTCCTTCCGGCGGACGCGCGAACGGATCGGCGGCGGCGCCCGCGAACGGATCGGCCACCGTCGCCACGTTGGCGCCGCGAGGCGCGGGCGCAGGCGCGCGGAGACGAGCTTCCTCGATTTGCCTGGCGAGCTCCGCTTGCGGCGTGTTGGCGAGCGCGGCGAGATCGCCCTCGAGGCCGTACGCCTGCCCGACCGCACGCGCGAAATCACCGACGGACTTCGTGCGGATGTTCGGGTTCTTCGCGAGCGCCATTTCCATGACGTCGTCGAGCGCCGCGGGGATGGGGTACTTCGCGTTCGCGCCGGCGACGGACGGCGGATCCGGATCGCGCGTGAGGATCGAGAACAGGATGGCCGGCCCGTTGTTGCCCGTGAACGGCACCTGGCCGGTCACGCACTCGTAGGTGATGGCCGCGAGCGCGAAGACGTCGGCGCGCGCGTCGAGCGTGTCGAGGCCCTGCGCTTGCTCGGGCGCCATGTAGTACGGCGAGCCGATCGTCGTGCCGAGGACGGTGAGCTTCTGCGCGTGCTTGTTCGTGTCCTTGACGGAGCCGAAGTCGAGGATCTTGACGTTGTCGCCCTCGCGCGTGCCGCACAAAAAGAGGTTGTCGGGCTTGAGATCGCGGTGGACGAAGTTGAGCGCGTGGGCGCCGTCGAGGCCGAGCGCGACGTGCGCGAGCATGCGGACGAGGCGCTCCGGCGGCATCGCTTTTTCGCGCTTGAGCAAGAAGCGCAGCTCCTCGCCGTCGAGGAATTCCATGACGAGGAGCCACACGCCGGCGGCGTCGTCGCGCTGGAAGTCGAGGACCTTGACGATGTGATCGTGCGGGAGCTGCGAGGAGATCTCGTATTCGCGCTTGAAGCGCGCGAGCGCGACCTCGTCCTTCGCGACGTCGTCGTGGAGCACCTTGACGGCGATGCGCGTGTTCGTCTGCTTGTCGATGCCCTCGTACACGCGCCCCATGCCGCCGTCGGCGACGACGCGCCGAAGCTCGTAGCGCCCCGCGAGGCGTGTGCCCAAGCGCGGATCGTCACCGCCCGCGATGGGCACCATGCTGGCGAACTGGAGCGGACTGCCGTCGGCGGGGCAGAAGCCGGCGTCGTCGCCGAACACGCGCATGCATTGGGGGCAGCTTTTCATGGGGCGCGATCCGAGATCACTCGGTGGGGACCGTTTTCGGCGCGAAGTAGATGAGGCGGTTGCACGACGGGCACTGCTCGAGGAGCGGCTCGCGGCGCAGGCGGTGGTAGAGCTGCGGCGGGAGCGCGATGTTGCAGCGGTTGCACGTGCCGTCCGTCGTCTGGGCGAGCGCGCTGCCGCGGCGGCCACGGATCATCTCGTAGCGGCGGTAGAGCACCGGCGGCAGGCGCTTGACGATCGCGTCGCGTCCGCCGCCTTTGGCCGTCCGGTCCGACTCGAGCTGGGCGACCTTCGCTTGGATGTCGCCCTCGCGCGCGGCGAGCTCGGCCGAGATGCGCTCGTGATCGGCCTCGGCGCTCGCGACCGCCGCCCGGATCTGCGCGGTGTCGGTCTCGATGCGCGTGATTTCGTCCTCGCGATCACGGATGAGCTTCCGGAGTTCCTCGAGCTCGCGCTGCGCGGCGTTCGTCTCGCGGTCGGTCCGCGAGCGGTTCAGCTTCTCGCGCGACTGCTCCGTCTGCATCGTCATCGTGCGAATTTCGATCTGGAGCTCGGAGCGCTGCTTGTCGGCCGCCGCCACCGTCGTTCGATCGATTTGCAGCTTCTCATCGAGCTGCTTGAGGCTCGTCTTCAGCGAGCCGAGGACACCGCGCTCCTCTTGGAGCTGCTCTTCGAGGGCTTTGACCTCGGCATCCATCGCCGCGAGTTGCTCGAGGGCCTCGATCTGGTCGCGGGTCTGTTGCGTTTGCTCCGTCATCAACCGCTCTCTCCTTGTCGAAATGCACGATGTCCGAAGCCACGCGACGCGCGGGCGTGCACGAAACACGACCGCGCGGCTTGCTCCGATGGCCGGCGAAAAAGTCCTCGACGCGCGGGCGACGCGACGACCGGACGGCGCCACGTCCGCGGCGTTCGCTCGACGTCGCGACGCCCTCGTGGGCCCACCTGGGTTCGAACCAGGAACAACCCGGTTATGAGCCGGGGGCTCTGACCGATTGAGCTATAGGCCCCTATTTGTCCGCATGCCGAGTCCCACAGCCTCGCGATGCTCGCCACGGCGAAAAAGCTAGTCGAAAGGAGGGCGATGGGGAAGAGGCGGCACGCGTCTTGCTCGAAAAACGTGCCCGCGCCGCGACGGACGAGGCCGCTCAACGGCAGACGAGCCGAACGATGGCCGTGGCGCGGGCGGTCGCCGAGGCCTGAGACGGCGACGGTGACGACGGCGACGGCGACGACGCATGGGCGTCGGTGATCGCGAAGAAAACGTCCGGCGGGAGCGAGGCCAGGAGGCGCGCGCCGTCGAGGGCGGGCTCGAGCGTGGGCGGCAGGGTGCCGCTCGCGCCAGCATCGGAGGCGAAGGCAGGTGCGAGCGTGGGATCGACCTTGGCGTCGAGGTCGAAGCGGAGCCCATGGGTCCGCTCGGCCGTGTCCGTCCACGCGAGCCAGGGCTTGCCGGGCGCGTCCGTCGGCACGAGCGAAAACGGCGCCGACGAAATCCCCGTGGCCAGGCGCTGGGCGGGGCTCACGGTGCCTCCGGCCACGACGTAGCGGGCGATGCGGCCCCCACCCTCGCCGAGATCTTCGGCTTCGTCGGCGACGAGCACGGTCACCGCATCGAGCGACGAGGACGGCACGAGCTCGAACGCCGACGCGTGCCCCTCAGGGCTCGAGACGACGTGCACGGGCGACGCGAGGTTGCCCTGCGCGTCGAGCGACGCGATCTCGACCCACCGCACGACGCGTCCTTCGCCGGGCGTTTCGAGGGCGCGCGCGACGTCCGGCGTGGGCGCACCGGCGTCGGCGACGTCCGGCTTCTTCGCGAGCCAGGCGATCCAATACCCTTTGTCCTTTCGGAGCAGGCGGGGCGCCTCGGCGTCCGTCGTGGACGGCGACACGACGCGCGGTTTGTCCCCGGCGCGGAGGCGCTGGACCACGACGACGCCGCGATCGGCGAGGAGCCGCCCGGGCGCGTGCGGCGCGTCTTCGTCCCAAGCCACGAGCGGAGGCTCGCCCTCCGGCTCCGGCCAGGCGACGTCGAACGCCTCCGATTCGTCGACCCCCTGCACGACCGCTCCTTCGTGGGCGAGCGCGAGCGCGTCGTCGACGCGCACGAGGCGGAGCTCGCGCGTCGCGCCAGGGGCGTACGCGAGCGGCGTGGTCTTCGGTCCCGTCCCCACCTCTTCGCGGGCCGGGAGCTTCCGATCGTCGCCCCGGCGCGCGAAGAACGCGACCCACACCTTTCCTCGAACGACGTACGGGACGGGCGCGCGGTCGGTCTCGAGCGCCGGCCCGAGGTCCACGATCGTGCGCGTGTCGAGCGCCCGCGGCGCCCGAAGGACGGACGCGACGCGCTTGCCGTCCACGCGACGAATCAAGCCGACGAACACGGCGTCGTTCACCGCGACGCCCTCGCCGACCATCACGTCTTCGCCGAGCACGGGGAGCTCGGCGCCATCGGGACGGCACCGCGGCGGTGGTGCGGGTGGCGCAGAGGACGCGGGCGCCACCCCCTCCGGGATCGACGCCGGCTCGGAGCTCTCGTCGGCTGGGCGCGCGCCGTGCTTCTTGCACCCGCAAGCGAACGCCAAGCCGAGGGCCGCGAGCACGAGCGGGCGGCGCATCTCGCGCTCAGCTCCCGGACACCGTCGCGCGCGCGTCGTCGCGGTCGAGGAAGCCGTCGAGGACCTCGAGCGCGAGCTCGTAGCGCTCGAGCGGCGGCATGACGTAGGCGCCTTGGACGCGGCGACGGACCGCGCCGAGCATCTCGCGCGCGATGGAGACGCCCTCTTTGCGGGCGGAGGCCCCCGATCCCGCTTTTCGCATGCGCTCGCGCACGGCGTCGGGGACCTGCATGCCGGGGACCTCGTTGTGGAGGAACTCGGCGTTGCGGTGGCTCGCGAGCGGCAGGATCCCGACGAGGACCTTCAAGCCGAGCGGGGCGATGTCGTCGAGGAAACGGTCGAGGACGGCGGGATCGTAGACGGGCTGGGTCATGACGATCTCGGCGCCGGCCTCCTTCTTCTGGCGGAGGCGTTCGAGCTCGCGCTCGTAGTTGAGCGCCGCCGGCTCGGCGCCCGTCGCGAGCACGAAGCGCGTCCCGGCGCCGAGCGATTTGCCGCCCGGATCGATGCCGTGGTTGAGGCGCGCGGCGAGCTTGAGGATGCCGATCGAGTCGAGATCGTAGACCGCGGAGGCGTCGGGGAAGTCGCCCATTTTCGGGGGATCGCCCGTGATGACGACGAGGTTGCGGATCCCGAGCTCGTGCGCCGCGAGCAGGTGCGCGAGCGTGCCGAGCAAGTTCCGATCGCGCCCGCAGACGTGGAGGATCGGCTCGACGCCGATTTCGCACACGCGCGCGGCCATCGCGACGTTGCCCATGCGGGCCTGCGCGCGGGCGCCGTCGGCGATGTTGACGACGTCGACGCCGCCGTCGTGGAGCATCTTCGCGGCGGCGAGGGATTTGCCGAGATCGAGACCGATCGGCGGGTTGACCTCGACCGACACCACGAATTTCCCACGCGCGAGCTTGCCGGCGAGCGAGCTCCGCTCGGCGAACGGGGTCACCGCCACGCCCGGGGCCTTCGGCGGCGAGGCCGACCACGCGTGGAACGTGTCGCTCGTGGGCGCGCCGGCGTCGAGCTCGTACGCGCTCTGATCGCGCACGGCGTCGGCCGTACCGACCATGCGCGCGGCGGCGGCGATGCGCTTGACGTGTTCGGGCGTCGTCCCGCAACACCCGCCGACGAGCCGCACGCCGAGCTTGAACATGCGACGCGCGTAGACGCCGAAGTACTCGGCGGTCGAGACGTAGACGAGCCGATCGTCGACGCGCCTCGGGAGTCCCGCGTTCGGCACCGCCCACACCGGCAGGCCGATCTCGAGCATCGGCGTGACCGCCTCGAGGACGTTCATCGGGCCATCGCAGCAGTTCACGCCGACCACGCTCGCGCCCCATTCGCGCATGAGCCGCGCGATCTCGCGCGCGTCCGTCCCGTCGGACATGCGGCTCGCTTCGTCGACGGACGCCGACGCGATGACCGGCACGCGCCCGCCCGACGCCTCCACCGCGCTCTCGAGCGCCACGCGGAGCTCGTTCGTCTGACGGACCGTCTCGACGAGCAGCGCATCGACCCCGGCGTCGACGAGCGCGCGCGCCTGCTCACCGAGCGCCGTCCGGACCTTCGCGAGATCCTCCGGCAGCGCTTCACCGAGGAAGTACCCCGAAGGCCCGATGGCCCCGACGACGAACGCCTTGCCCGCCGCGGCTTCGCGCGCCAGCTTCACGGCCGCGTGGTTGATCTCGGCCATCTTCGGCACGAGGCCGTGCTTCTCGAGGCGCATGGCGTTCGCGCCGAACGTGTTCGTCTCGATGATCTGCGCCCCGGCCCGCACGTAGTCTTCGTGGATCTTGCGGACGAGCTCCGGCTTCGACAGGCAAAGCTCCTCGAAGCACGCGCTGAAGAGCACGCCGCGTTCGTAGAGCTGGGTGCCCATGGCGCCGTCGACGACGAGCGTGCCCGTCTTCAGCGCGTCGAGAAAGCGGATCATGCCCATTTCCGTTAGCACACCGCCCCGAAGCGTGCGCCCGCGAATCCGAAGGACGCCGCGCACGTCGCCGCCAGGTCGACTACCATCGCCGTCATGGCCGACGTCGCCGCGAAGCTCGCCCGCGCCTTGCCCGGGGTCCTCGTTCGCTCGGACGACGCCGATCGCGTGGCCTACGCGCGCGATCTCTGGTCGAGGCACCACCTCGCCGTCCGCGCCGGCCACGTCGCCGCGCACAAGCCCGCCGCCATCGCGTGGCCGACCTCGACGGAGCAAGTGGCCGACGTCGTTCGTTGGGCGCACGACACCGGCACGCCGATCGTCCCGTTCGGCGCGGGCAGCGGCGTCTGCGCGGGCGTCTTGCCGTCGCCGGACATGATCGTCCTCGATCTGAAGCGCATGGCGCGCTGGCGCTCGTTCGATCCCGAAGGCCGCGTGCTCGACGTCGAGGCCGGACACATGGGCTTGCCGCTCGAAGAAGACTTGAACCGCCGCGGGCTGACGCTGGGGCATTTCCCCTCCTCCATCCTTTGCAGCACCGTCGGCGGATGGGTCGCGGCGCGGAGCGCGGGCCAATGCTCGGGTCGCTACGGCAAGATCGAAGACATGGTGCTCGCGCTCGAGTGCGTGACGGGCACCGGCGACGTCGTCACGCTCCGTCACCGCGCGCACGGCCCCAGCCTCGTCCCGCTCGTGGTCGGCAGCGAGGGGACGCTCGGCGTCGTCACGAGCGCCACGTTGCGCCTTCATCCCGCGCCGCGCACCCGCGTGTTCTCGTCGTTCTCCTTCCCCTCGACGAAGCACGGATGGGAGGCGATGCGCGCCATGTTCCAAGCGGGCTTGCGGCCCGCCGTCGCGCGGCTGTACGACCCGTTCGACGCGATGCTCGCGCGCCGCGGCTCGGTCAAAAAAGGCGGCGTCGACTCGGCCCCGCCGGGGTTCGGCGCGCTCGCGGCCCGCACGCTCCTCCGGCGGCCGGGCGTGATCAACGAGCTCTTGGAGAGCGCGCTCGGCGACAAGTTGCTCGGTGGCTCGCTCCTCGTCCTCGTGTTCGAAGGCGAAGGGCAGGCCGCGAACGACGCCGCGCGCGCCCGAGGGATCGCGACGACGATGCGCGGCTCGGACGAGGGCGAAGGTCCCGCGCGACGTTGGTTCGATCATCGCTACGCGGTCAGCTACCGGCAAGCGCCCGTCTTCGCGGCGGGGCTCTTCTCCGACACGATGGAAGTCGCCGCGCCGTGGTCGAAGCTCGAGGCGCTCTACGACAACGTCCGGCGCGCGCTCGGCAAACACGTCTTCGTCATGGCGCACCTCAGCCACGCCTACCCGGACGGCTGCTGCATCTACTTCTCGTTCGTCGGCACGGGCGGCGCGCCTCGGGACGGGACGACCGAGGACGCGACGTGGGACGAGCGCTGCGAGGCCACGTACGATCGCGCATGGAAGGCCGCGCTCGACGCCGTCGTCGCCTCCGGAGGGACGATCGCACACCACCACGGCGTGGGCCGCTCGAAGGCCCCGAAGCTCCGCGACGAGCTCGGCGAAGGCGGCGTCGCGACCGTCGAAGCGCTGATGCGCGCGTTCGATCCGAAGGGCATCCTGAACCCCGGCAGCCTCCGCTCCGAAGGCGCGTCGTCGTCCTCACCGCGACCGGCCGTGCGCGACGACACGCCGGTCGTGATCGACGAAGACAGCTTGCTCGTGCGCGCGCGCGGCGACGTGCCCCTCGACGTCGTCGAACGCGCGCTCGAACGCCGCGGACTCACGCTGAACGTCGCGCATGACGGCACCACCCCGGTGGGCGCTTGGCTCGCGGACGGCGCGAAGGGCGCTCCGACGGCGCTCGCGGATCCTGCCGATCACCTCGTCGCCGGCATCGCCGCGACGCTCGCGAGCGGTCGAACGATGGTCGTCCCTCCAGCGCCCCGGCGCGCGGCCGGTCCCGATCTGACGGCGCTCGTCGTCGGTACGAAGGGCCGCTTCGCCACCGTCGATCACGCGTGGTTGCGCGCGCACCGAAAAGGCGCCACGGAGGTCCGACTCCCCCTGCCCGCGTTCGACCTCGACACCGACGTTTCGTCCAGCGAGGCCTCCCTCTTCGACGCCATCGCACGCGCCCTCGTCCCCGGCACGTGACACCGCATCGGAGGCTTATTTCGCCGCGCGGTCGCTCGCGGCACGCTCGCGGACGACGGGCTCGACGTCGCCCGTCGACGGCGCAGCGATCCCAGAAACCGCCGCGTTCCCGGAAGCAGCCCCCTCCGCCGACGCCGTGCCCTTGTCCGGCGCGGCAAAGGCTTTCGGCACGGGCCGCGCGTGCCACACGCGCGTCGACAAGAGGAACCCCGCGATGGCCGCCGGGAGGATGACGGCCGGCCACGTCCACCAGTTCGCCGGATCGTGCGCCAGCTCGTCCTTCGGCAGCACGCGCCCGAGCACGAGCGCCTCGACCGCGGTGCCGAGGTAAACGAAGCCGTCGATCATGCCGACGACGACGCCGACGTTCTTCTTGCCGCCGAAGTCCATGCTGGCGGTGCCGGAGAGCATGCCGTGCACGCCGATGATCGCGAGCGTCATCACGACGACGACCCACCCGATGCCCGGCGTCTTCATCGTCGCGAACATCCCGAGCGAGCCGACGATCATGATCGCGTAGAGGACGCCCGCGACCGGCGGACGCCGCGATTTGAACACGCGATCGGAGATGAGCCCCGCGAACACGCCGCCGGCGATGCCCGCCATGCAGTTGAGCATGCCCCAATGATCATGGACGAAATCGGACGGCGCGATCGTCCCCGCGAGATCGGCCGCCTTCTTCGCGGCCTCCGTCGCGACGCGCCCCGTCTCCTTCGCGAAGGGCTTGTAATATTGGAGGATCGCGTTGCGGAGGAAGCCGCTGAAGAACTCGATCGCCGCGATCGTCATGATCGCGGGGCTCTTCAGCATGCGGCGCGCGATCGTCCCGAGCGGCAGCCGCTCTCCGTCGTCGCCCGACGACGCGTCGCCGAGATCGAAGTCGTCGAAGCCGGCCTGGCCGGGCGTATCGCGTACGAACAGCGCGTCGAGGACCGCGAACACGGCGAGGATCGCGGCGGGGACGAAGAAGACCCACGCCGGCGACGTCGCCTTCAAGATGAAGCTGCACCAGTCGTACGCGAAATAGAGCCCCAGCGAGATGAGGATCCCGAAGATCCCGCCGAACGTCCCGCGCTCGCGCAGGTGGAACCACGCGGCGTTGACCTTGACGATCGACACGGCGCCGAAGCTCTGAAAATACATGTTCAGCGCGTAGAGCACGCTGAGCGTCGAGACGAGCCCGCCGCGCGCCTCGGGCGGGACGACGCCGCCTTGCAGCGCGCGCGACACGACGAGGCCGATGCCGAGGTTCGCGCCCATCGCGCCGAGCGCCGAGAGGAGGATCGTCCGCTTGCCCCCGAGGCGATCGGTCAGCGGTCCGTTGATCAGGAACGAGACGCCGTAGGTGAGCGTGCCCCAGAAGTAGATGTCCGAGAACTGCGCCTTGTCGAAGACCGGCCCGATGCAGGCGTTGAGGTTGTAGCGCCCCATGTAGAGGAACGCGTACGTCAGTCCGACGGGGAACCAGTTCGCGAAACGCCGGCGCAGGAAGGCCTTCGAGTGCTCGACGTCGCTCTTCGGCAGGCGCCCGACGACGACGACGATGAGCGTCAAAAGGACGACGATGGGAAGGAAATCGCGGAGCCAACCCGGCATGGCGGACGGGACAATGGCACGTCCCGCGCGCGCTCGAAAGCCCCGCGGTGCAGCGCGGCCGCCCTTTCCTCGACGCTCGACTCACCCTTGCGCGAAGGACGGATCGCGCGGGAGGATGAGATCTTCCCCGCCAGACCGCCATGCTTCATTCCGAGCTCCTCGCCCAAATCCCGCTGTTCGACACGCTCACGAGCGAAGATCTGGAGGCGCTCGCGAGCCGCATGACGGAGCGCACGTTCAAGGCCGGCGAGTCCGTGTTCGCGAAGGGCGACTCCGGCCAGAGCATGTACATCGTGCTGTCCGGCGCCGTTCAGATCTTCCTGCCCGGCGAAGGCTCGGATCCGCGGGTCGTCCTGAAGGACGCGCGCGTCGGCGAATACTTCGGTGAGCTGTCGCTCTTCGACGACAAGCCGCGCTCGGCGAGCGTCGAGGTGACCGTCGACACGATCTTGCTCGAGCTCACCCGCGAGGAGTTCGGCGACTACATCTCGAAGTCGAAGACCGCCGCGCTGACGTTCCTCTCGGAGATGGCCGAGCGCCTCCGCGAGACGAACGCGCTCTTGTCGCAGCGCGCCGCGCGCGACGTCGTCAAGGAGATCGAAGAGAGCCTGACGTGGAGCCAGCGGCTCGCCGACAAGGTCGCCGAGCTGAACGGGAGCTGGTCGTTCATCCTCTTCCTGCTGATCCTGACCGTCTTCTGGGCGACCTCGAACCTCTTCTTGAGCAAGCCCTTCGACGAGTACCCGTACCAGTTCTACAACCTCGCGCTCGCCATCCTCGTGGCGCTCCAGGGCCCGCTCATCGTCATGAGCCAGAACCGCCAAACCATCAAAGACCGCGCGACGGCGGAGACGGACTTCCGCGTGAACCTCAAGAACGAGGTCGGCATCGAGAACCTGCTGCGCGAGGTCGGCGCCATGCGCGCGGAGACGAACAAGCGGCTCGAGGTGCTCGAGCGCATGGTCCGCAACGAACGTCTCCGCGCGGAGGTGCCGTCGAAGAAGCCGGGCGGCCCCTTGGGCGACAAGCCGGGCGGCCCCTTGGGGGCGCCGTGAACGCGCGACGCGTGTGGGGCCTGCTCGGCGTCGCCACGACGCTCACGGCGGGGTTGCTCGGCGCGTGCTCCGACGACGCCGCGACGAACGCCCCGACCGACGACGCGGGCGGCGACATTTCGCTCGGTGGCGACACGGACGGCGCCCCCGACGCGACGACCTCCACGAGCGACGCCGCGACGATCGACGCCGCGCCCGCCTACCCGGCCGACCGGTTCATCACCGACGTCGTGAGCTTCACTCCCGGGGAGTGCGCGGGGTTCGGCGCCGCGAAGATGCCGGGCGTCATCGAAGGGCCGCCGGTCGGCGCGGGCGACCAGATGGGCAGCCTCGACGTCGTGTCGTTCGGCAAAGGCGGGGCGATGATCGTGCGCTTCGACGGCATCGTCGACGGCCCTGGACCGGACTTCATCGTCTTCGAGAACGCCTTCTACGCGGGCGGCGATCCGACGAAGATCGCCGCCGATCTCGCGCAGGTCGGCGTGAGCGAAGACGGCGAGACCTGGCACGACTTCCCATGCACGCCCGGCAGCGCTCCGCCGTTCGGCACGTGCGCGGGTTGGCATCCGGTCTACGCATCGCCGGACAACGGCATCTCGCCGTTCGACCCCGACCACGCCGGCGGCGATCCCTACGATCTGGCCGACCTCGGCTTGTCGACGATCCGCTACGTCCGAATCCAGGACCGCGCGACCGAAGGCTGCCCGGACGGCGCGCCCTCGACGACCGCCGGATTCGACCTCGACGCCATCGCCGTCATCCATCCTTCGAAGGCGGCGCCGTAGCCAAAAACGTCGCGATTTCGGCCCGAAAAGGCCCCTTACGTTCACGATCTCGAACCGCGAGCGGGGTGGAAACGCCCGAGCGATCGAATCGTCACCGGGCCTCCCACGTCCAACGAACGATGGAGTGTGCCGACCTTCTCGCACATCCTCGCACGCACACGTTTGCATTGGACGGGGGCCCGGTGTTCCGGAGTATGCTCGCCCCGTTTTTCGGCCACCGATTGAACCAAGGAGCTTTGCCGTGACTCGAACCGGCCTCTCGAACTCGCTTGTCGCCCTCGTTGCTGGTCTCGCCGCGCTCGGCACGGCCTGCGGCGGATCGGATCCGCAGCCCGCGCAACCGCAGCAGCAATACGCGGGGCAGTACCCGCAGCAGCAGCCGGGCGCGTATCCGCAGCAAACCTACCCGCAGCAGCAGGGGACCTACCCGCAGCAGCAGCAAACGTACCCGCAGCAGCCGGGCACCACGCAACCGGGCACGACCCAGCCGGGCACGACCCAGCCGGGTGGTTTCCAGATCCCGGGCCTCGGGACGGGGACGCAGCCCCAAGGCGCGGCCGGCGGAACGGCGCAGGCGCTCGACCCGAACCTCGCGGCGCTCGCCACCGGCCCGCTCGGCAGCTACGCGAGCAGCGAAGCGCCGGGCATGGCGCAGGACGGACCGATCGTCGTCGGCAACTTCCAGGAGGGCCAGACGCTCGAAGGGACGTTCACGTTCCAGCCGGGCAAGTGCTACACGCTCGTCGGCGCGGGCGCGGGCCCGACCTCGATCAAGCTCGAGATGCAGTACGTGACGCCGCTCCCGGGTCTCGCGCCGACGATCGGCACGAGCTCGCAGACCGGCGCGCAGGCGTCGATCGGCGGCAAGGCGAACTGCCTCCGTCCGATCAGCCCCTTCCCGGCGAACGCGAAGTTCATCGTGAGGGCCGCGAAGGGCGCGGGCCTCATCGCCGCGCAGCTCTACTCGAAGTGAGCCCCACGTCTCGCGACGCTCGCGCGCAAGCGTGAGGTCGCGAGATCGTCGCCGACGGCGCAGCCTCTCGCTGCGCCGTTTGCTTTTGTGCGTCATCCGCCGTGAGGCTGGACGCGGCGTTCCTTTTCCGAGAACCTTTGGAGCACCGAACGGTTCGCGGACCGTCCTCCCCTTACGAGCGTCGATCCCCCTCCTTCGATCTCCTTCCGGCATGGCGGTCTCGCACTACTTCGGCGTCGACCTCGGTACGACGAACTCCGTCGCGGTCCTCTCGGACGGCGACACCACGACGCCCGTTCGCACCGCCGACGGCGGACCGCTGCTCCCGAGCGTCGTGCGCATCGACGCGCGCGGCAACGTCGTCGTCGGCGCCCGCGCGCGGCGCCTGCTCGACACCGATCCCGAAAATACGCGCAGCGAGTTCAAGCGACTCATGGGATCGGGGCGCAAGCTCTCGTTTCGATCCGCGAAGCTCGAAAAGACGCCGGAAGAGCTCTCGGCGCTCGTCCTCGGCGCCCTGCGCGCGCAAGCCGAACAGGTCCTCGGCCACGCGCCTTCGAGCGTCGTCGTCACCATTGCCGGCGCTCTTCGAGCTGCCGCAGACGCGCGCGACGAGCGAGGCCGCGCGCATGGCGGGGTTCGAGCGCGTCGAGCACCTGCAAGAGCCCGTCGCTTCCGCGCTCACGGCCGGATGGAAGCGGAGCGACGACCCCGCGCCGTGGCTCGTCTACGATCTCGGCGGCGGCACGTTCGACGTCTCGCTCCTCGAGACGCGCGAGGGCGTGCTCCGCGTCGTCGACCACGACGGCGACAATTTCCTCGGCGGGCGCGACATGGACGCGCGGCTGCTCGACCACGTCCTCGAGGTGCTCTCGTCGACCCACGGCCGCCCCTTTCGGCGCGCCGATCCGGCCCTCGGACCGATGCTCCGACGCCTGCGGACCGCGTGCGAAGACGCGAAGGTCGAGCTCGGCGGCCACGCGTCCGGGGCGCGGACCGACGCGTCCGTGTTCCTCGCCGAACCCATCGTCGTCGACGGCGAAGAGATCGTCGTCGACGTGCCGATCGATCGAAAGACGTTCGACGCCCTGATTTTGCCCGTGGTCGATCGCAGCGTCGAGGTCTGCCGCCGGCTCATCGCGCGGCAAGGCCTCTCACCGAGCGGCGTCGGGCGCATCGTCCTCGTCGGCGGACCGAGCGTCATGCCCACGTTGCGCGAGCGTCTCCGCGAGCAGCTCGGGATCGAGCTCGCGACGGACGTCGATCCGATGACGGCCGTGGCCGAGGGTGCGGCGCGTTTCGCCGCCGAGCACGATCTCGCCACGAACGGGCGCGCACGGACCGTCGCCGCCGTGCCCGACGCCGCCGTGCCCGGCGCGCCTTCGAACGCCGCGAGCGAACGCGTCTGGCTCCAGTACGCGAGCGTGTCCGGCGATCTGTTCCCGTACGTCGTCGGTCGGGCGCGCGCGGGAGCCGTGGCGGCGGTGCGCATCGAGCGGACGGATGGGTCGTTCACGAGCGCCGAAGAGAAGGTCGACGACGACGGCTCGTTCGTCGTCCAGGTCGAGCTCGCGCCGCGGAAGCTCAGCACGTTTCGCCTGGTCGCCGAGGACGGAAAGCGAAACCCCGTCCCCGTCGAGCCCGCCGAATTTTCGATCCGTCACGGGCTGTCGCTCGCCGATCCGCCGCTGTCGCGCACGATCGGCGTCGCGCTCTCGGACGGAAGCGTCGCCGTCTACTTCGAGAAGGGCGCGCCGCTGCCGTCGCGAAAGACGTTCCGACTCCGGACGTCGCTGACCGTGCACCCGGGCCAGAAGGACAGTGCGCTCCGCATCCCCATCGTCCAAGGCGAGGTGACGCTCGCGCATCTTTGCCGGCTCGTCGGGTTCGTCGACGTGCGGCCCGAGGCGCTCACGAGCCCGCTGCCGGCCGGCGCGTCCGTCGACGTCGTCCTGGAGCTCGATCGCGGCGGCCGCCTCACCGCGACCGCGCACGTCCCGGATCGGGGCGTGTCGTTCCCTGGAACGCTCGTCCTCGTGGCGCCCGAGGCGCCGCTCGAGGAGCTCGAACCCCAGCTCGATCGGTTGCGGAGCAAGACCGAGGCGCTTTACGCCGATCCGCTCGTCGACGACGCCGGGAAGAAGAAGCTCCTCGCGATCGACGGTCTGCTCGACGACGCCCACCGCGAGGTCGAAGCGGCGCGCGGCGGCGATCCCGACGCGCTCGAGAAGCTCCGGCGATTGCTCATCGAAGTCGACGGCGACGTCGCGGACGTCGAAGCCACGAAGGCGTGGCCGGAGCTCGAGGGCGAGGCGCTGACGATCACGAGCTTCGCCATGCGTTGGGTGAGCGCGACGGGGTCGGACGTCGAGCGCCGCACCCTCGAGGAGGCCATGCGGAGCCTCGAGCGCGCGCGGGCGATGCGACAAGCCTCGGAGTTCGGCAAACGCATTCGGATCATCGCTCAAATCGGGAGCACCGCTTACATGCGCCATCCCGAGAGCGTGTCGATGGAGTTCCGGCACGTGTCGGGCCGCGTCGGCGAGATGCGCGATCCGAAGGCGGCGCAAGCGCTCGTGTCGAAGGGGCAGGCCGCCCTCGCGCGCTCGGACGTCGACGAGGTCCGGCGGACGGTCTACGAGCTCTGGGATCTGCTCCCTCCGGAAGAGAAGGTCCGCGCCAAGGCCCACGGCTCCGGCATCGAGCGGTGAATCGATGCACGTGACCAACGCGTTCTACGTCCTCGATCTCGCTGACAGGCCGGACGCGTCGCCCGGCGAAATCGAGCGCCAAGGGCGCAAGATCCTGGGGCTTTTCGAGGTAGGAGCCGCGAAGGCGCGCACCTACACCTGCCCGTTCGGCAGCTTCCCGCGCGACGAAACGATGGTGCGCGAAGCGATGGCGATGCTCCGCGATCCGAAGAAGCGCGCCAAGGAATCGTTCCTCGCCCGGTGCTTCACGGGCCTCGACGCGCCCAACGAGGCGAGCGCCGTCGAGCCCGACGCGCCGTTCGACGACGCGTTCCTCGCGGCCGGCTACCGGGGGTT
>JBGAHN010000128.1:0-17121 GCA_044226145.1 Labilithrix sp.
TGGAGAACGTTGCCGCGAAAGACCGGCGCCTGGGGCCTCGGCGTTCGGGGGGAGGTGGCCGCGGCCGCGCCGTTTTCGGAAGACGACGTCGGTTCTTTGCGACTTCCTGCCGCATCCTCGGCTTTCGCTGCGCCCTCGACCTTCGCGCCTTCGTTCGGCTTTGCGCCACCTTCGGCCTTTGCAGCGCCCTCTTCGGCCTCCGCACCTTCGGCCTTCGCGTTCTCATCCGGCGTCGCGGCGTTGCTCGGGGCTCCTGCGCCCTCGACCTTCGCGCCGCCGCCCGCCGCGCCCGCCTTCGCGACGAGATCGGCGACGTCCTCGCCGGCGTTGCCGACGATCGCGACGGCCTGACCGAGCTTCACGTTGCTCCCCGCGGGCGCGAGGATCTTGAGCAGCGTGCCTTTGTCAAAGGCGCGGAACTCCATCGTCGCCTTGTCGGTCTCGACTTCGGCGAGCAGGTCGTCGACGGCGATGCTGTCGCCCTCGTTCTTGTGCCAGGTGACGAGGACGCCCTCTTCCATCGTCGGAGAGAGCTTGGGCATGTCGAGGATCTTGGCCATGGCGATCTCCCTTTCGCTCCCGTTCAGCTCGCGGCGCCCGCGGTCTTGCCGCGCGCCGCGACGCGCAAGACGGCCGAGACGACGCGGTCCGGTTGCGGCATGCACATCTGTTCGAGCTTCGCGTTGTACGGCATCGGCACGTCGAGCGTCGTCACGCGCAGGACCGGCGCGTCGAGATCGTCGAAGGCGAGCCGCTGGATGCGATCGGCGATCTCGGCGCCGACGCCGCCGTACGGCCACCCTTCGTGCACGACGACCGCGCGGTGGGTCTTGCGGACGGAGCGGACGATCGCGTCTTCGTCGAGCGGCCGGAGCGACCGGAGATCGATCACCTCGGCGTCGACGCCTTGCTTCGCGAGCGCCTCGGCGGCCTCCAGCGCCACGTGGGTCATGCGCGAGTACGCGACGATCGTGCAGTCTTTGCCCGCGCGCGCGATGCGCGCCTTGCCGAGCGGGACGACGTCGAGATCGTCCGGCACCTCGCCCTTGAGCGAGTAGAGCGTCTCCGACTCCATGACGAGCACCGGGTTGTCGTCGCGGATGGCGGCCTTCATGAGCCCCTTGGCGTCGTCGACGAACGCCGGCGCGACGACCTTGAGCCCGGGCACCGTCGCGTAGAAATGCTCCATCGCATGCGAGTGCTGGCTGCCGACCTGCTTCGCGCTCGCGTTCGGCCCGCGGAAGACGATGGGACAGCTGAACTGCCCGCCGGACATCTGCCTTATCTTCGCGGCATTGTTCAGGATTTGGTCGAACGCCACGGCCGAGAAGTTCCACGTCATGAACTCGATGATCGGCCGGAGGCCCACCATCGCAGCGCCGACGCCGACGCCCGTGAACCCACCTTCGGCGATCGGCGTGTCGATCACGCGCCGCTCGCCGAATTTGTCGAGCATGCCCTCGCTGACCTTGTACGCGCCTTGGTAGTGGCCGACCTCTTCGCCCATGAGAAAGACGCGGTCGTCCCGCTCCATCTCTTCGATCATCGCTTCGCGAAGTGCTTCACGAAACCTGAGCACCCTTGCCATGTCTCTCCTCGGTCGATCGTCAGGCCGCGAACGGGCCGTCGTACGTGGTCGGTTCCAGAATCGATGCGTCGGGCTCGGGGCTGTCCTCCGCGAACTTCACGGCGTCGGCCACCTCGGCCTCGACGCTCTCCTCGAGCGCCTTGAGCTTCGCCTCGTCGTAGCCTTCGTCCGCGAGCCGCGCGCGCGCGACGACGACGGGATCGCGCTTCTTGTGCTCGTCGAGCTCGGCCTGCGTCCGGTACTTCGCCGGATCGCTCATCGAGTGCCCGCGGAAGCGGTAGGTCCGGATCTCGACGAGCGTGGGGAGCGAGTCGCGGCGCGCGCGCTCGACGGCCTCGCGGATGCGCTCTTCGACCTGCAAGACGTCCGTGGCGAAGAAGCGGTCGCGCGCGATGCCGTAGCCGAGCGCCTTCATCGACACGTCCTCGACGCTCATCGTGCGCGAGAGCGGCGTGCCCATCGAGTACTCGTTGTTCTCGCAGATGAAGACGATGGGCAGCTTCCAGAGGGCCGCGAGCGAGACGCCTTCGTGGAATCCCGCGATGCTCACCGCGCCGTCGCCGAAGTAGCAGAGCGTGACGGCGCCGTCGGAGCGGTACTTCGACGCGAACGCGACGCCCGTCGCGAGCGGGATGTGCCCGCCGACGATGCCGTGGCCGCCGAGCATGCGGTGCTCGGCGTCGAACATGTGCATCGATCCGCCGAGCCCGCGCGAGCACCCCGTCGCCTTGCCGTAGAGCTCGGCCATCATCGCCTTGGGCGACATGCCCTTGGCGATCGCGATGCCGTGATCGCGGTAGGTCGTCACGACGTAGTCGGTCGGTTTCAGGGTCGCGATCGAGCCGACGGCGACGGCTTCCTGCCCGATGTACAGGTGCAAAAATCCGCCGATTTTCCCCTGCGCGTAGGCGCGTGCCGCCTCTTCCTCGAGGCGGCGAATGAGGAGCATCTGGCGGTAGAGGCCGGCGAGGTGCTCGAGCGACGTCGGCGGGGAGGCGTTCGCGATCTTGTCTTGCGTGGGCGTGCGGGCTTCGGTGGCCATCGTTCGGCGCCAGCTTACACCGACGGCGCACGAACGTTCCGTGGGATCGCGCTGCGATCGCGCGACGTGGTGCGTCGAATCGAGAGATAGCTCGAGCGGTGCTCCGGCGATGCTGCAAAGAGCCACGCGTCACGCGCGTCGGCGCTTCAGGGCGCGTCGCTCGTCGGCGTGGGGGAGGGCCACACCTCTTCGGTCTGCGGTGGTGCGGGCGCTCGCTCGTTCGCGCCCGCGTCGGGATCGTCGTCGCCCGCTCGAACCGTCGCCTTCGGCCGGTGGGACTTCTGCGGCGACATGCGCATCACCGGAGCGATCGCCGCCGGCGACGCGTCGAGGGTCTCCACGGGCACGACCGCCGGCGCCGGTCGCTTTCGTCCGAAGACGACGAGCAAGACGATGACGAGCAACGCGGCGGCGACGAGGATGTTCTGCAAACGCTCGGTGCGCTGACGGACCGCGAGCGAGGCGCGGCTCGGCGTCTCGACGACGCGCACGTCCGAGGCCGGGCCGCTGACGCTCTGGAGCTTCGCCTTCGCGCGCTCGACGGCGGCCATGCGGGAGCTGAGCGGCGCCCGCTCGATTTCGATCGCGTCGACGTCGGCGCGCGGGAAGGGGAGCGGCGTCCGGAAGATCGGGGCGTCGACCGGTGCGGCGCTCTCGATCGCCCGAGCGACCGCGGCGCCGAGCGAGGCGGCCGAAGGGAAGCGGGCATCGGGCGTCTTCGCGAGCCCGCGTTCGAGCGCCGCCGACAGCGCCTTGACGAGCGCCGGGGAGCCGAGCGACGCGTCGAGCGGCGGCGGCGCCTCCTTCGCGACCTTCCCGACGGCGACGAGGCTCTCGCCCGCGAACGCCGGGCTGCCCGTCACGGCCTCGTAAAGCGTGGCGGCGAGCGAGAACTGATCGGACGCGGGCCCGAAGTCGCCGTTCGACAGGGCCTCCGGCGCGGTGTACGCGGGCGTCCCGAGCACCGTGTTCTGGCGCGTGATCGTCGAGTCCGGCACGCGCGCGATGCCGAAATCCGCGACCTTCGCCCCCGTCGCGGAGAACAGGACGTTCTCCGGTTTGACGTCGCGATGGACGACGCCCGCGTCGTGCGCGAACGTCAGCGCGTCGCCGAGCTGCCGCGCCAAGGCGGCGACCTCGGCGAGCGGCAGGCGCCCTTCGCGGAGGCGATCGCGGAGCGACTCGGGGCGCGCGGTGTCGGCGTCGAGCTCCACCTCGGCGGGCACGACGCGCTCCTTCGTCACGAACTCGAAGACGAGGTAGAGCCCGACCGGCTCGTCCTCGCCCATGTCGTGGAGCGTGACGATGTTCGGGTGGCTCACGCGGGCCGCCGCGCGCGCCTCGTGCCGCATGCGGATGACGAGCTCCTCGCGGATCGACGGCGGCAGCGCCAGATCGTCGCGCAGCACCTTGATGGCGACGCGGCGCTCGAGCACGGTGTCGCGCGCGAGCCACACGCGCCCCATGCCGCCTTGCCCGAGCTGCCGCTCCACGATGTAGCGACCGATGGTGCGAGGGCGCCGTGGGTGGCCGACGTCCGACGGTCGGTCGGCCGCTGCGAGGGGTTCGTCGGGGCGTTCGGACTTGCTCATTCGGAGCCTTCGGAGCCGTCGGAGCCTTCGGAGCCGTCGGAAATGGGGTTCCAGCACGCGACCTTGTGGCCGCTGCCGATGTGAGCGGGGGAGCCGAGCTCGGCGAACGGAGGCATTTCACGATCGCACGTGCCCTTGAGGACGCGCGGGCACCGCGGATGGAACGGGCACCCCGTCGGCGGGTCGATGGCCGACGGCGCGTCGCCTTCGACGACGATGCGAAGCCGCTTCTTCTCCGGATCGGGCGTCGGCACGGCGCCGAGCAGCGCGCGCGTGTAGGGGTGGAGCGGCGCCTCGTAGATTTGATCGCGGCTGCCTTGCTCGACGATCTTGCCGAGGTACATGACCGCGACGCGGTGGCTCACGTGACGCACGACGCGCAGATCGTGCGAGATGAAGAGGAACGCGACGCCGAGCTCGTCCTGCAGATCCATGAGCAGGTTGACGATCTGCGCCTGGATGGAGACGTCGAGCGCGCTGATCGGCTCGTCGCACACGATGAACTCGGGCTCGACCGCGAGCGCGCGCGCGATGCCGATGCGCTGCCGCTGCCCGCCGGAGAACTCGTGCGGGTAGCGGTGCATCACGTCGGGCCGGAGGCCGACCTTCTGGAGCAGCGTCGCGACGCGCTCCTCTTCGTCGCGCTTGGTCTTCGCGAGCTTGTGGATCTGGATGGCCTCGCCCACGATGTCGCGCACGGTCATGCGCGGGTTGAGGCTCGAGTACGGATCCTGGAAGATGATCTGCATCTTGCGCCGGAGCGGCCGGAGCTCGCGCGGCGAGAGGTGGAGGATGTCGCGCCCGTCGTAGACGACGCGTCCGAACGTCGGCTCGACGAGGCGCAGGATCGATCGCCCGAGCGTGCTCTTGCCGCAACCGCTCTCGCCCACGAGGCCGAGCGTCTCGCCCCGGCGCACGCGCAGCGAGACCCCGTCGACCGCGCGGAGGACCTTCGGGCTCCGCGAGAAGAACCCGCCGCGCACCGGAAAATACGTCCCGAGCCGCTCCGTCGCCACCAGCGTGTGCCCCGGCGCCGGCCCCGGCGTCCACGAGGGCGGCTTCGGCGCCGTGCCTTCGCCCGCGTGCTCGGCCGTTCCCCCGGCGTCCTTCGCTGCTTCGCTCGAAGCCATTCCCTCCTTACGTATCCGAAAGACGCGGGCGCGTCAGCCTCGGCTGTTGTAAAGTCGCGCTCGAACGATGTGGGCGTCGCGCTCGGACTCGTGGATCAGGACCGTCGTCGTCAGCGGGCGCGTGCTGCCGCACATCTGGTTCCGCACGATCATCGTGACGGCCGTGAGCATCGTCGTCACGCTCGTCTATGAAGAGGTGCCTCAGCTCCACTACACGCTGACGCCGATCCCGTTCACCCTCGTCGGCTTGCCGCTCGGCATCTTCCTCGGTTTCCGGAACAACACGGCGTACGACCGCTTCTGGGAGGGCCGCAAGCTCTGGGGCGCCCTCGTCAACACGTCGCGCAGCCTGACGCGCCAGATCCTCACCCTCGTCGAGCCGCAACCCGACGCCGCCGTCGGTCCCGAGACGGCCGCCGCCGTGCGCTCCTTCGAGACGCGCTTCGTGCACCTCGTCATCGCGTACGCGCAGGCGCTCCGTCATCACCTGCGCGACACGCCTCCGTTCGAGACGCTCGCGCCCGTCCTCGGCCCGGAGGAGACCGCCCGGCTCCGCGGCCAAGACAACATCCCTTACGCCCTCCTCCAACGCATGGGCGAGCTCCTCGTCGAGGCGCGCCGCAACCGTTGGATCCACACCTTCCACGTCCCGACGCTCGAGGCCTCGCTCGTCTCGCTGACGGACATCCAGGGCGCGTGCGAGCGCATCAAGAGCACACCCATCCCGTACTCGTACACGGTGCTCATGCACCGGATCGTCGCCTTCTACTGCGTGCTCTTGCCGTTCGGGCTGATGGAGTCGATCAAATGGGCGACGCCGTTCGTCGTCCTCGCGATCTCGTATTGCTTCTTCGGCCTCGACGCCATCGGCGACGAGCTCGAGCAGCCCTTCGGCCTCGACATCAACGATCTCCCCCTCGACGGCATCTCGCGCACGATCGAGCGCAACCTGCGCGAACGCCTCGACGAGCCCCTCCCGCCGCCGATCACGCCCGATCGCGGCGTGATCACGTGACGTTCACGTCTCGCCTCACACCTCGCTCGCGCGGATGCACCGGGCAAAATGGTTCGGCTCGCCCGGGATCGGCGCGAGCTCCGGCTCGGCGCTCCGGCACTCGTCGATGACGAGCGGGCACCGATCCGCGAACCGGCAGCCGCTCGGCAGATCGAACAAGTCCGGCACGAGCCCCTCGATCACCGGGAGCCGCGGCCTCTTCCTCGGCGCGGTCTCGCCCGGTTCGGTCGTCGCGGCGGAAAGCAGCGGCGCTTTGTCGAACGACGGCAGGCTGCGCAAGAGGCCGCGCGTGTAAGGATGCCGCGGGTGCGCGAAGAGCTGCGTGACCTTCGCGCTCTCGACGACGCGCCCGGCGTACATGACGACGACGTCGGTGGCCACCTCCGCGACGACGCCGAGATCGTGCGTGATGAGGATGACGCCCATCCCGAGCTTCGTCTTGAGGTCGTCGAGCAGCTCGAGGATCTGCGCCTGGATGGTCACGTCGAGCGCCGTCGTCGGCTCGTCGGCGATGAGCAGCGCCGGCTCGCACGCGAGCGCCATCGCGATCATCACGCGCTGCCGCATGCCGCCCGAGAGCTGGTGCGGGTAGGCGTCGACGTTCGTCTCGGGCGAGCCGATCCCGACGAGGCGGAGGAGCTCGATCGCCCGCTCGCGCGCTTCGCCCCGGGTCTTCTTCTGGTGGAGCCGGATCGCCTCGACGATCTGCGAACCGACCGTATAAACGGGGTTCAAGCTCGTCATCGGCTCCTGGAAGATCATCGAGATCTCGTTGCCGCGGATCCCTTGCATCTGCCGCTCGGTGAGCGCGAGCAGATCCTTGCCTCGGAGCAAGACCTGTCCTCGCTCGACCACGCCCTGCGGCGCCGTCACGAGCCGCAAAATGCTGAGCGCCGTCACGCTCTTGCCGCAGCCGCTCTCGCCGACGATGCCGAGCGTCGAACCTTGCGCGACGTCGAACGAGACCTCGTCGACCGCGCGCAGGACGCCCCGATCGGTGCGAAAGCTCGTCACCAGATCCCGCACACGGAGAAGCGGCGGCGTTTCGGACACGGCCGCCCATGCTACCGCGGAGCGGCGTCGTTGTCGCGGTCGGCCTCGCGCTCGTCGAGAGGACGCCAACCCTGCTCGCGGAGAAATCGTCGAATGCTCGCGAACTCGTCGATGGTCACGACCTCGAGGAGATCTTCCTGCGTCAGGCGCAGCGGTTCGTCGCGATCGCGGAAGTGAAAGAGGAGCGTTGCTTCCTCGTCCCAGACCGGTTGGACGTCTTGCCCGAAGCTCGGCAGACGTACCCCCGGCATGGGAGCGATTTCGTGCCTATCCATCGCGACGTCGAGCAACTCGTCGAGCGAGGCCTTGGCGAGGACGGTTCCGTTTCCCGTCGGTGTGGATCGAACGAACGTGAGGGTCCGATCCTCGACGCGGATTTCGATGCCGGAGGGGGCTCGTCGAGCGAGCGCGCGAAAGATGCCGATGACGATGAGCGCCAGAAGCGTACCGACCAGGGCTCCGTAGGTCAGTCCGGCATCGCCTTTGGCCAGCGCGCCGCAGGCGAGGCCGACCGTCGCGAACATGGCCAGCGCGAACGCGGCCAGCCCGATGCCGCCTCTCTGCGACGGCCGCGCCTCCCTCGGAAAAGCGAGGATCGCGGTCTCGGGCGCGTGGGGCGATGTCCGGTAGGGCGTCATCGAGCGCGAGGATAACGCACGATTGGAGGCATATTTCTCTGGCGTGGCGTCTCCAAGTAGGCCAGCGCAGATTTTTTCTCCGAACGCCGGGTTCGCGAGCTGAAGTAGGCTTCCCGCCGTGGATCGGCCGATCGCGATGCGTCGCTTTCGGGGGCGCGTCGGCGTCGCCCTCGCGGCGCTTTTTCCGATGCTCTTCCAGACGGCGTGCGCCGGGCGCGCGCGCATGTGCGTGGCGAGCTCGGAGTGCGCCGCGTCGAGCGCGTGCGTGGCCGGTCGTTGCCAGCTCCAAGGTGTGAACGTCGTCCCGGCGATCGCGTCGTCCGAGCGCCTCGTGTTCCGACCGGTCGACGCCGCCCACGTGGGTCCCGATGGCACGACGTCGTGGGCCGACGCCTGCCGCGCATCGACGTTCGTGCTCGGCCCGGCCGGTGAGCGCTTGCTCCTGCGCTTCGCGATCGCGCTGCCCGAACGCGCGCGCGTCGTCGAGGCCTACCTCGTCTTGCATCGCTCGTCGTTCGCCGAAGGCGATCCGGAGGCCAGCGCGCTCCGCGTCGACCGCATCGTGGAGCCTTGGGATGGGACCACGACGTCGTGGGCGTTCGCGCCGAAGACACAAGACGTCCGCTCGCCCCTCACGCGCGTATCGCCCGGAGGTCCGTCGCTCGTTCGCCTCGACGTGGGGGAGCTCGTCCGCGGTTGGTCGACGCACGATCCGCGCGACCGCGGCATCGCCGTCGTCGCCGCCGAGGCAGGAGCCGCAGGGAAAGGCACCGCGTTCGCCTGGTGCGCCGATCCGTCGACGCGGGGCGTGACGTGGGAACCCAGCGCGCCAAATGCGCCACGCGAGGCAGGCAACGGGGGCGGCGAGGCCGACGTGTCGGACGATGTCGGTCCCTATCTCGAGGTCTACGTCCGCGATCCGGACGCCGAAACGTCTGCGTCGGCGTCGAAAAAGGCGCCCGCGGTATCGAAGAAGGCACCGGCGGCGTCGAAAAAAAAGCCCGAAGCCGCACCTCCGGTGAAGAAAATGTCGCCCCGTCCGTCCGACGTTTTGCCGAAGTCACCTTGACCGCCCCCTCGCCGAGCGCGAACGTAGCGGTGATCTCGACCCGAAAAGGAGTGAACGATGCGCGTATCGAAGGCCCTTGGAGCATGCATCGCGGTGGCCGCGGCGGCGGTGGCTCTCACGTCGGCCCGTCCGTCACGCGCCGGTGACGAACCGCTCCTCAACGTGGCGTGCACGAACGGCGAGGTCACCGTGACGACGGCGAAGCCGTGGCACATCAACGACAAGGCCCCTTGGAAGTGGGACAAGGGCGCGAAGGTCGCGGTCGACGAACAAGCCGCCAAGTTCAAGGGCGACAAGTGCGAAGGCTCGGTCAAGGCGTACGTCTGCAGCGGCGATCAGTGCAAAGGCCCCATCGTCGTTCCCATCAAGTGATGGGCGAGTGACGGGCGCCTGATCCGCGCGAAGCGGTCCGCTCCAGCTTCTCCGCCTCGCCCGAGCTTCATGCGTTCGCGCGTCGCCCGAACGGCGGCGCATTCTGGTAGGCTTTCGCGATGACTTCGAGGTCGAACGTTGCGGCGGAGATCTCGGCCGTCGCCGAGAGCGTCGAGAAGCGCTTCCAGAAGGGCCGTCGCGTGCTCGCGTTCGCGGAGTACCTCGAGCTCTTCGCCACCGATCCGGTTCGGTACGCGCGCGACGCGAGCCGCTACTTGCGCGACTGCTTCGACCACTACGGCACGGCGATCGTCGACAAGCCGGCGGGGCGGTTCACGCGCTGGAACCTCTTCGATCTGCCGTGGGATCCGTCGGAGCACCACAACGCGCTCATCGGTCAGGAGCACGTCCAGGAAGAGATTTACCGCGCGCTTTCGAACTTCGCCCGCGAGGGGCGCCCGAACCGGCTCGTCCTGCTCCACGGACCGAACGGCTCGGCGAAGAGCACGATCGTCGGCTGCATCATGCGCGCGCTCGAGAACTACTCGACGCTCGACGAGGGCGCGCTCTACCGCTTCAACTGGGTCTTTCCGTCGACGAAGACCATCCGCGGCAGCCTCGGGTTCCGCGAGAAGGAGCGCGCGGCGGACATGGGGACGTTCGCGCACCTGCCGGACGATCAGATCGACGCCAAGCTCCTCGTCGAGGTGCGCGATCACCCGCTCTTCCTCGTGCCCGGAGACGAGCGACGCAAGCTGCTCGACCGGATGCGAAGGGCCGACGGCGGCGGACCGGACGACGCGTTCTCCGACTGGATCCTGCGCGGTGAGCTCTCGCACAAGAGCCAGCAGATCTTCGAGGCGCTCCTCTCGAGCTACGGCGGCTCGTACACGGAGGTGCTCAAGCACGTCCAGGTGGAGCGCTACTTCGTCTCGCAGCGCTACCGCGTCGGCGCGGTGACGATTGGCCCGCAGATGAGCGTCGACGCCGGCGAGCGGCAGATCACGATGGACCGGTCGCTCTCGGCGCTGCCGCCGTCGCTCCAGGCCATCACGCTCTACGAGGCGAAGGGCGAGCTCATCGACGCGGCGGGCGGCGTCCTCGAGTTCAGCGACATCCTCAAGCGGCCGCTCGACGCGTTCAAGTACCTGCAGCTCAGCGTCGAGACCGGCGAGGTCGCGCTCACCCAGCAGAACGTCACCCTCAACTGCGTGATGATGGGCAGCGCGAACGAGCTCCACCTCGACGCGTTCCGCGAGCACCCCGAGTTCGCGAGCTTCCGCGGTCGGCTCGAGCTCATTCGCACGCCGTACCTCCGGAGCTACGTCGACGAGGGGCGCATCTACGACACGCACGTCGCGCCGCACATCAAGCGGCACGTCGCCCCGCACGCGACGGCGATGGCCGCGCAGTTCGCGGTGCTGACGCGGATGCGCAAGCCGAACAGCGACAAGTACGCGCGGGCGCTGTCGGGCGCGCTCTCGGGGCTCACGGCCGTCGAGAAGATGGATCTGTATGCGACGGGGCGCGCGCCCGAGCGGCTCGAGCCCGACGCGCAGAAGGTCCTCCGTGCGGGCGTCCGCGAGATCTTCGAGGAGAGCGACGCGTACCCGATCTACGAGGGGCGCATCGGGGCGAGCCCGCGCGAGATGCGCGCCGTCTTGCTCGATGCGGCGCAGTCGGCGGTGTACGGGTGCCTGTCGCCGCTCGCCGTGCTCGACGAGATCGATCAGCTCTGCCAGCGCAAGTCGGAGTTCGAGTGGCTCCAACAAGACACGCAGCCGGGCGGCTACCACGACGTGAAGCTCTTCCGCGAGACGCTCTTCTCGCGGCTGCTCCAGACGTGGGAGCAGGAGATTTACGCCGCGAGCGGGCTCGTGGCCGAGGAGCAGTACGACGAGCACTTCGAGCGCTACGTCCAGCACGTCAGCGTGTGGACGAAGAAGGAGCGCATCCGCAACAAGATCACCGGTGACTACGAGGAGCCGGACGAGGGGATGATGCGCGAGCTCGAGCGGCTGCTCGACGTCAAGGAGCCCATCGAAGAGGCGCGCAAGCAGATGATCAGCGCCATCGCCGCGTGGGCCATCGACCACCCCGGGCAGAAGGTGGAGAGCCGCCTCGTGTTCCCGCAGATGCTCAAGCGCCTTCGCGACGCGATCTTCGCGGACAAGCGGGTGGACGTCGCGCGGCGCGCGCGGGACGTCGTCGTGCTCGTGCGCGACGAAGGGTCCGGCCTCGATCACCACCGCAAGAAGAGCGCGCGGGAAGTGCTCGACGAGCTCGCTTCGCGCTTCGGTTATTGCGACGCGTGCGCGGCCGACATGGCGAGCATGCTCGTCCGCCGTCGCTACGCGGACATCCTCGCCTGAGCGCCTGAGCCGCGGTGTTTCGCGACGTCGCTCTTTCGCGTGAGGTGCGGCGGCTCGCGCTGCCCGCCATCGCGCATTCCCTCCTGCAGACGCTCGTCTTCGTCGTCGACCGCATCATGCTCGGTCGGCACGGCGACGTCTCGCTCGCGGCGATGCAGCTCGGGGGCGCCTTCGAGTGGTCCATCTGGAGCGTCTTCGCGTCGTTCGAGGTCGGGACGATCGCGCGCGTCGGCAAGCACGTCGGCGCCGGGGATCGCGTCGCCGCGCGCCGCGCCACGCTCTTGTCGTTCGCGATGGCGGCGGCGCTCGGGACGCTGCTCGCGGTCCTCTCGCCGGTGGTCGTCGCGCTCTTGCCGCGGTTCGCCGAGAACGTGTCGGCCGGCGCGCTCGACGAAGCGGCGGGCTACCTCGCGATCACGATGGGGGCGTCGCCGATCGTGTTCGTCGCGATGACGGCCATCGCGGCGCTCCAAGGCGGCGGCGACACGCGCACCCCGCTCGCCATCGGCATCGTCGCGAACGTGATCCACGTCGCGCTCAACCGCGCGCTCATCCTCGGCGTGGGGCCGATCCCGGCGCTCGGCGCGCGAGGGGCCGCGATCAGCACCGTCGTGACGTTCGGCTTCGAGGCGGTCCTCGCGACGCTCGCGTTGACGAGCGCGAAGCGGATCGTCTCTTTGCGCCGGAGCGTCGCCCCCGAAGCCGATCGCTCCGAGCGCCGGCGGGCGCGCCGCGACGAAGGGGCGATGCTCCTCCGCATCGCGACGCCCGCCCTCGTCGAGCGCGTGCTCTACCACGTGGGTTACGTCGGGTTCATCCTCGTCATCGCGAAGCTCGGCGACGCCGCGATGGCCGCGAACCAATCGCTCATCAGCGTGGAGGCCATCTGCTTCCTCTCGGGCGACGGCTTCGGCATCGCGGCCGCGGCGCTCGTGGCGCAGAAGCTGGGCGCCGAGCGGCCCGACGAGGCGCGCTCGGTGTCGTGGATCGCGGCGCGCGACGCCGCCGTGACGTTGACGGTGTTCGGGCTGCTCGCGTTCGCGCTGAGAGACGCGATTTTGCCCATTTTCTCGGGCGATCCGGAGGTCGTTCGGCTCGGGCGATCGGCCATGGTCGTGCTGGCGATGGCTCAGCCGTTCATGGCGACGTCGGTGGTCTTGTCGCAAGCGCTCCGGGGCGCGGGGCGGACGCGCGAGGCGCTCGCCGTGAGCGTCGCCGGCGCCTTCTTCGTTCGGCTCGCGGCGACGTGGTTCTTCGCGATCACCCTCGGCTTCGGGCTCGTCGGCGTGTGGTTCGGATCGACCGCGGACTGGATCGTGCGTAGCTTCTTGCTCGTCGTCATCACGTGGCGGTGCCGTTCGCGGGCAGCGGGCGCGCCCGAGTCTGCTAGTGTGGCCGGATGATCGCCGTTCGTTCGAAGGCCTTCTTCCTCTGCGCCGTCGCCTCGTTCTCCGTCCTCTCGATGGCGGCGTGCGACGACGACGCGACGTCGAACCCTTCGGTCGACGCCGACGCGGGCTCGACGAAGGACGCGGGCTCGACGAAGGACGCGAGCGATGGGGTCGACGCGAACGACGGGGTCGACGCCGCCGATCCTTCGGACGGTGGATCGGACGCCACGACGGAGAGCGACGCGGCGGGAAATGGCGGGTGCGACGACGCGTGTCGCAAGACCTCGCTCGACGCGTTCGTCAACAAGCTTCACCGTGAGCTCGGACACGCGCATTTCGGCCACGAATCGGCCGACGCCGGTGGAGGCCTCTACGTCGAGGTCGTCCAAGGCGGCGACGGCGCTTGCCCGACCGAGACGTCGCCGACGCCCGATCGCATGTTGGTGCTCAAGGCGCTCGCGGACGGCAGCCCGGGGCAGATCGCCACCGAAGCCGACGGCACGACGGCGACGTTCCTCGATTTCGTCGGCGATCAGCTCACCGAAGCCGTGTTCGTCAAGGCGAAGAGCTTCAAGGTCACGATCGCCGCCAAGGACTTCCAGGCGTCGCCGGCGTGGCTCGCGATCGACGTCGAGGCGACCTTCGACGAGGGCACGGTCACGGGTCACGCATTCGCCGAGCATTGCGACTCGCTCGACGAATGATGGAATGACGGATCGGCGCGCGCTCAGCGGTAAGGGGCGTGCCCGCGCTCGAGCTTGAGGCGCGCGGTCCGCACACCGAAGATGTCGCCGCCGCCCGGTGGCACGATCGGGCCGAGCATGACCGTGGCGAAGACCGCGGCGAGCAAGAGCGCCGCGCGATCGTCGTTCGTCTCGGGGACGACGAGCCAGAGCATCGGGCACCGCCGCGCGAGCGCCGAGAGGCCGTACGTCCCCGCGCGTCGCTCGGCCTCCTCGGCGGCGACGAGATCGTCCGGGCCGACGGGGCGCGCGAAACCGAGCCGCGTCCCGCTGGATTCCTTGTCGTCGGTCGCGATCACGAACCGCGCGGCGTCGACGTCGAGCGTGTCGCCGTAGGCCTTGTCGACGGTCATGCCGACCTTCGCGCCGAAGAACCGCGCGGCGTTCTCCCGGATCGAACGAAACGACAGCCGCGCGTCCCGATCTTGGGAGAACACGGCGAAACACGCGTCGCGATCGGGCGAGGCGAGCGCGGCCGGGCGGAGCGTCCCGCGTTCGTCGAGGAGGGCTCGAAAGGCTTCTTCGCTCGGTCCCGGCACGGACGTACGATACGGCATGGCCTCGCTCCTCGTCGACACGCACTGTCACCTCGACCCGCAGTACTTCCCGGACGGTCCGGGAGCCGCCCTCGCGCGCGCCGCAGAGGCCGGGGTAGGGGGCTTCGTCGTCGTCGGTGTCGGCGCCGATCTCGCGCCGGCGAGGGCCGCGGTCGCGTTGGCCGCGGGCGAGCCGTCGCGCATCGGCGCCGCCGTCGGCGTTCATCCGCACGACGCCGTCACGCTCGACGACGGCTCCTTCGCCGAGCTCGCGTCGCTCGCCCGCGCCCCCGAGGTCGTCGCCGTCGGGGAGATCGGCCTCGACTACCACTACGACCATTCCCCGCGCGACGTGCAGCGCGCGACGTTCGCCCGCCTCATCGGCCTCGCGAAGGAGGTCGGCAAGCCCATCGTCGTGCACACGCGCAAGGCCGCCGAGGACACGCTCGATCTCCTCGCGAGCGAAGGCGCGCGCGACGTCGGCGGCATCATCCATTGCTTCAGCGAAGATCGCGCGTTCGCGGCGCGTGCGTTCGACCTCGGGTTCGTGGTCTCGTTCTCGGGCATCGTGACGTTCAAGAGCGCGACCGCCATCCAAGACGTCGCCCGCTGGGCGCCGCTGGATCGGATCCTCGTGGAGACGGACAGCCCGTACTTGGCCCCCGTCCCGTTGCGCGGCAAGCCGTGCGAACCGGCCTACGTCGTGCATACGGCCCGTCACGTGGCAGATCTCCGCGGGATCCTCTTCGACGCCCTGGCGGAGGCCACGACGGCCAACGCCGAGCGGTGCTTTCGGCGGCCGTTTCGCGCTGGCACTCTCGCGGCTCACCGCGTAGGGAAAGAAGCATGAAGTACCGGTACCTTGGCTTGATCGCGGTGGCGGCGTCGCTCGTGGCCGCGCGTTCGTTCGTCGGCTGCGGTGGCACGGAGCCCGCGGGGCCGCGGTCGAAGATCTCGCCGACCTCGGACACGCCGTCGTCGACGGTCCCGAGCAGCGCCGACGCGAGCGTCGAGGCCGGCACCAACGACGGACCGCCGGTGAGCGACGGCTGCGCGTACGACAAGTCGAAGTCCGCGTACTCGTCGGAGTCGCTCGGCTTCGGCGACGGAACACGGACGTACGGGCTCTTCGTGCCGGCGCCGTGCGATCCGAGCAAGCCGCTCCCCGTCGTCTTCCTCTTCCATGGCGACGGCGGCAACGGCGCGTCGATGCGCGGCTTCGGCCTCGAAGATCAGGTCGCCGGTCGCGCGGTCCTCGTCTATCCCGACGGTCCGAACAAAACCTGGGATCTCGAGAGCCGGCCGGAGAACAACCAAGACTACAAGTTCTTCGACGCGCTGCTCGAAGACGTCGGCAAGAAGGCGTCGATCGACAAGAGCCGAGTCTTCGCGTTCGGCTTCAGCCGCGGCGGGTTCTTCGTCAACCAGCTCGGGTGTTTCCGCGGGGACAAGGTCCGCGCCGTCGCCGCGCATTCGGGCGGCGGTCCGTACTCGGAAGAAGACGGCGTCTGGGACGACGACGGACTGTTCACGGGCTGCAACACGCCGCCGACGGCCGCGATGGTGATCCACGGCGAGAGCGACGGTGTCGTCCCCTACGACAAAGGCGGGAAGTATTCGGCGCGCTATTGGCAGACGAAGAACCAATGCCAGACGTCGACGACCGATTTCGCGCCGAGCCCGTGCGTCGGCTACCAAGGTTGCCAGCAAGGGCACCCGGTCGTCTGGTGCTCGATCCCGAGCTTGGGCCATCAGCCGTGGTCGAACGCGGCGCAGGCGGCGTGGAATTTCTTCAAGCAATTCTGATCGACCCGAGAAAGAAGAACCCTCCGTGAACGCTCGCTTCGGCGCTCTTTTCGTGTTCGTCCTCGCCGGCTGCGGCGCGAGCTCGACGTCCTCGCCGCCCGCGTCGGCTCCCCAAGACGCGGGCGACGCCTCCGCGGACGTGGACGCCGTGCCGTCGTGCCCAAGCGCGCACACGGTCGTCCTCACGCGCCATGCGGAGAAGGCGGACGACAGCGCCGATCCGTCACTCTCGACGGACGGAAAGGCGCGCGCCGAGCGACTCGCGAAGATCGTCTTGCCGCTGGGGCCGACGCACCTCGTGGCCACCGAATACAAGCGAACGCAAGAGACCCTCGGGCCGCTCGCGCGGGATACGGGGCTGACCGTCGACGTGCGTGCGGCCAAGGACACGAGCGCCCTCTCCAAAGAGCTCGCGGCGGCCGGTGCGGGCTCGGTGACGGTCGTGGCTGGGCACTCGAACACCGTTCCCGCCATCGCTGCGGCGCTGGGGCACGACGTCGGCGCCATCGACGAGTCCGAGTTCGGGCGCGTGTTCGTCGTTCGATTCGACTGTTCCGACGCGGGCTCCTCGCTGACGGAGCTGCGCTCGGACTGACGCCGGATCGAGGCCGGAAGCCTGCGTCGATCCGATACGTACACCTCGTTGCACCATGTAGGTTCCGGTGCTACTCCGTGGCTCATGCGGAAGCATGGATGGGCCTTTTGGGCGCTGACCGTTGCAGGCGTGGTGGCTTCGTCGGTCGGCTGCGGCGTGGCGGTCGAAGAAGACGACGG
>JBGAHN010000129.1:0-12898 GCA_044226145.1 Labilithrix sp.
GGTTCGGTGGGCGGCGGCGTTTGTGGGGCTGGGAGCGATCGTTGATTGTTCGGGGGCGGCGGACGGGGAGGACGCGGTTCGGGCGAGCGAGCAGGCGATCGTCGGCGGGGTCGATGACGACGCGGATCCGGCGGTGGTCGCGGTTCGGTATTGGTTCGTCGATGCGTGCACGGGCACGTTGATCGCGCCGCACACCGTGCTCACGGCGGCGCATTGTACGAAGAACATCGCAGAGGATTTCTGGCTCGATAAGACGCTGGAGGTCGATTTTGGGCCGAAATCAGGGGGATCCAAGAAGGTCGACGTCGCGTCGCACGCGGAGCATCCGAAGTTCACGAAGGCCGGCGTGGGTTACGACGTCGCGATCTTGAAGCTCGCGGACGCGGTCGACGACGTCACGCCCATGCCGATCGCCATGGCGCCGGCGCCCGATCTCACGGGCGTCACCGTTCGCCACGTCGGTTACGGCGAAAACGACGAAGACAACGAGAGCGGTCAGGGGCGCAAGCGGCAAGCGAGCTACCCCGTCACGCGCGTCGAGCCCCTCCTCTATTGGTCCGGCGGGCCCTCCGCGCAGACGTGCGAAGGCGACTCGGGCGGGCCGATGCTCTGGCGCGATCCGGGCGGCACCGAGCGCGTCGTCGCCGTCGTCTCCGATGGCCCGAACTGCCACGACGAAGGCGCCGACGCGCGCATCGACGTCGACGAGATCCGTGATTGGATCGTCGGCCAAGTGCAGAAGAACGATCCCGGCTTCGTCTTGCCGGGGAGCGACGGAGACGCGGGCGCGGGCGACGCAGGGACGAACCCGGCGGACGGGAGTGTCGATGCCGGCGGCGATGACGCCCCCGACGCGTCCACGGAGGATGCTTCCACGGGATCCCCTTCCGACGGCGACGACGCAGGGAATGCGACGATGCCGGACGACGGCGCCCACACCGAACCTGGCGACGCGGATCCGGAGACTTCGGGCGGCTGCGCGACGACGGGAGCCTCGCGGGGCTCGACGGGGCTCGGCTTCCTCGGTGGTGCGCTCGCGGTCGCCACGGCCCTGCGACGTCGGCGGCGCTCCTCCGCCCGAGAGCGAAAGAGTTAGGCGTTGCGCAGGCCGTCCTCGGCGGTGAGGACACGGCGCGCGGAACCGTCTTCGTCGAGCTCGACGAGGACTTCCTCGAAGTCGACCACGCGGTAGGCGTGTCCTTGGCTCTCGACGCGGACCAGGACTTTGCCTTCTTCCTTCTCTTCGATGCGGTAACCGGGGTGATCCCCGCGTTCGACGCCCGCGACGAACGTGCGACGAAGCCTCCCGCGCGCCGTCGCGACGAAGACCGCGAAGAGGCCGAGCGCGACGGCGAGGGCTCCCGCCGAAGCGATGGCGAGCCCGGACCACCCCTCGTACGGGAGCGGAGAGGTCCCCGCGAGATGCCGCTCCACCAGACGAACCGGCGCGAGAAGGCCGAGCAAGGCGTACACGACGGCGACGATGCGCTCGCCGCGTTCTTCGCCGGCGAGACCGCGGCGAGCGAGGCGCTGCGACCACGCGATGGGCACGCCGAACAAGAGGAGCGTGGCGAGAACCGCCGGGATCCAGACGATCGCTCCGAGCGTGACCCCGAGGAGCGCACCGAACCACGCGGTCCAAACATGTTCCATCCAACCGGACGCCGGCGCCGCATCGCCCACGCAGATCATGGCGCCGACGAGCGCCGCATTGAGCACTCCGAAAGGAACCGAAGCGACCCATCCCACGCGAAGGCGCTCGTTGCGGAAGGTCTTCGGCCACCGGAGAAGGGCGGCCCACGCCATCCCCACGAACAACGTGGGCAACGCAAAAACCCAACTGAAGCCGTAGAGCGCGCCGACGACCGACGCGAGGGAAAGGCCGACGCCCACCACGTTGAGCCGACCGAGCGCGCGGCGCTTGCGGAACACGTCGGGCAGAGCGCTCGCCATCGAGGGAGAGGATAGCGCTGGAGCGAGGAGCGTCATTCCATGAAACGATCGACGACGGGAATCGGATCCGGCGCTCTCGGGCGTCGATGGCCGGCCGTCACCGCGTCCTCCGTCAGCGCGTGCAGAGCGCGTTCGACATGCCGCCGAACACGCTCGGGTACGCGCGGCACTTCGGGCCGGGGTAGAGCGCGTAGGCCGCCTCGCCGAGCACGCGGAGATCGCGGGCGTCGGCTTCGGCGTGCTTGGCTCGGCGGTCGGCTTCGATCTCGGCTTCTTCGACGTCGAACTCTCGGTACAGCCCCCGGTTGTGCGAAACCATCAACATCTTCTCGTAGACGACGGGATCCTCGCATTTGAAGGGCGACAGATCGCACTCCGTCGTGACGGCCTTCTCGTCCGCCGCGAAATAACGACGCCCGAGCTCGGCGTCGATCATCTTCTCGAACGCCGCCTGGCAATCCGAGGAAGAGCGCGCCTGGCACACGCGGTCGCGGAACTTCGTGCGGAAGTCTTCGGTCATCGCGCGTTGGGTGACGAGACCGCAGCGCGGACCGAGCTTGCCGTCGCGGCACGAAGGTTCGATGACTTGGGACCGCGCACGGATGGACGCATCGTCGATCCGCTGATCGGCCTCGCGATCGATTCGATCGTGCGCGCATCCGGCGGCGCAAAGGGCGAGGACGGGGACGAGGAAGCCGGCGCAAGGGAAACGCATCGGGGCTCGCCGTAGCGAGATGCATGCCGGACGGCTCCCTCCGATTTTCGGGCATTTGCGAGCGGATCGTGACCATGCGGTCACGTCGGACCGTGAACGCGGGTCGTCTTCGAGCTCACGCGGAATTCACGCACGCCGACGACGATGAGCCCAGCCGGGCGGCGCGTCCCTTCCCGATCGAGCCGATCGAGCGTGGTGACGGAGGTGACGGAATGGAACGCCGCGCGTCCCGCCGTCGACGGAAAGGCCTCTGCTCGGCCCCGCAAACGAACCCCGAAACTTGACGATCGTGGAGCGACCTGATGTGGTCCGGGAAAATCCGCGACGCTCAGGCTTCCACGTGGCATCGAAGAAAATCCGCAAGTCGAACGGCTCGAAGAACAGCGCACCGACCACGGGGCGCCGCAGCGCGAAGACGAAGGGCGAAGGCGAGGTCCTCCCCAGGCACGAAGAGGACGTCTCCCTCCACGACATCGCGCAACATCGCTACCTGAACTACGCGCTGTCGGTCATCACGAGCCGCGCGCTGCCCGACGTGCGCGACGGCCTCAAGCCGGTGCAGCGCCGCATCTTGTTCACGATGTGGCAGCAGCGCATCTTCGCGGACGCCAAGCACAGGAAATGCGCGGCCGTCGTCGGCGACACGATGAGCCGCTACCACCCGCACGGCGACGCGTCGATCTACGACGCGCTCGTGCGCCTCGCGCAGCCGTTCGCCATGCGCGTGCCCCTCGTCGACGGCGCGGGCAATTTCGGCTCGCTCGACGGCGATCCGGCGGCCGCGATGCGCTACACGGAGTGCCGCCTCCAGGCGCTCTCGGCGGAGCTGCTCACCGGGCTCGATCAGGGCACCGTCCACTACCACCCGAACTACGACGGCACGAAGTCCGAGCCGACGGTCCTGCCGGCGAAGCTGCCGAACCTGCTCGTCAATGGCACGACGGGCATCGCCGTCGGCATGGCGACGAACATCCCGCCGCACAATCCCGAAGAGGTGTGCGCGGCGTCGGTGCGCCTGCTCGACGCGCTGCTCGAAGGTAAGCAGCTCTCGTCGCGCGAGCTCGCGCGCACGGTCAAGGGTCCGGACTTCCCGACGGGCGGGCAGATCGTCTCGACGACCGAGGAGATCAAGAACGTCTACGAGACGGGCCAGGGCACGATCAAGGTGCGGGCGACCTGGGAGAAAGGCCCCGAGTCGCGCACGAGCAAGAAGCTCTTCATCACGAGCATCCCGTACGCGATCAACAAGTCCACGCTCGTCGAGCGCATCGCGGACGTGGTCGTCGGGCGGAAGATGCCGCTGCTCCTCGACGTGAAGGACGTCTCGACGGAGGACGTGCGCATCGAGCTCGAGCTGAAGAAGGAGGCCGACGAGAAGAAGGTCCTCGCCTACCTCTTCAAGAACACGCCGCTCCAGTCGAATTTCGCGGTCAACCTCACGTGCCTCGTGCCGACGGAGAACCCGGAGGTCGGTCGCCCCGAGCGCCTCGATCTGCGCGCGATGCTCTGGCACTTCCTCCACTTCCGCCTCGAAGTGGTGACCAAGCGGCTGCAGAACGAGCACAAAGATCTCGCGCGCCGCATGCACGTGCTCGAGGGCTTCGCGAAGGTCTTCGACGCGCTCGACCAGATCCTCAAGATCATCCGCGCGTCCGACGGGCGCGAGGACGCCAAGCGCAAGATCATGGCGAAGTTCAAGCTCGACGACGAGCAGACCGACGCCATCCTCGAGCTCCGCCTCTACCGCCTCGCGCGCCTCGAGATCCTCGTCATCCGCGAGGAGCTCGACGCGAAGAGGAAGCGCTCGAAGGAGATCGAAAAGCTCCTCGCCGAGCGCGGATCGAAGGGGATCTGGGGCATCGTCCGCTCCGAGCTCACGGATCTTTCGGCGCGCTTCGGCAAGCTCGGCAAGCGGCGCACGGTCATCGAGGCCGTCGGCGACGAGCCCACGTTCTCGGAAGAAGATCTCATCGTCGCCGAAGACAACCACGTGCTCCTGACGCGCGACGGTTGGGTGAAACGGCAGCGCGAGATCAAGGATCCGGCGGCGACGCGCCTTCGCGAAGGCGATCAGGTCCTCGCCGTGGTGGCCGGATCGACGAAGGCGAGCGTCGTGTTCTTCTCGAGCTTCGGCACGGCCTACACGTGCCGCATCGTCGACGTGCCCGCGACCACCGGCTACGGCGAGCCGATCCAGAAGCTCTTCAAGCTCAAGGACGGCGAGACCATCGTGGCGATGACGTCGCTCGACGCGCGCCTGACCGGCGATCTCCGTGGCGACGAAGAGCACTACCCGCAAACGTACGCCGTCGCCGCCAGCACGGACGGCTTCGCGCTCGCGTTCGGGCTCGAGGCCCTCGCCGAGCCGAGCACGCGGAGCGGCCGCAAGTACGCGCGGCTCGCCGACGGCGCCACGATCGTCGGCGTCGAGATCGCCACGGGCGACGAGACCCTCATCGCCGTCTCGAAGAAGCGGCGCGCCCTGCTCTGCGAGATCGGCGAGGTGAAGTACCTCGCGTCCGCCGGCAAGGGCGTCATGCTCGTGAAGCTCGACGGCGACGACGCCTTGCTCGCGATCAAGGCCGCGAAGGACGACCGCGACGCGCTCGTGGTCAAGACGAGCCTCGGCGGCGAGCAGCGCGTCACCCCGGGGCGCTACGAGAAGACCTCGCGCGGTGGTAAAGGCCGCGAGATCATCAGCCGCGGCACGCTCACCGAGGTCGTCCACGAGCCGCCTTCGGCCCCCGAGCCCATCCCGAGCGGCTGACCGTCGCCCCCGCTCCCCGCCCCTCTCGAACGACGCACGCAGCACCCACGAAGACGACACGGGCAAGCACCATGGCCACCGCATACACCGCAAAAGACATCCAGGTCCTCGAGGGGCTCGAGCCGGTCCGCAAGCGTCCGGGCATGTACATCGGCGGCGTCGGGACGGCGGGTCTGCACCACCTCGTGTGGGAGATCGTCGACAACTCGATCGACGAGGCGATGAACGGCCACGCGTCGGAGATCACCGTCACGCTCCACAAGGACGGCGAGAGCGTCACCGTCACCGACAACGGGCGCGGCATCCCCGTCGACAAGCACCCGAAGCTCAAGAAGAGCGCGCTCGAGATCATCCTCACGACGCTGCACGCCGGCGGGAAGTTCGAGAACGGCAACTACAAGACCTCCGGCGGTCTGCACGGCGTCGGCGCGTCCGTCGTCAACGCGCTGTCGGCGAAGCTCGTCGCGAAGGTCAAGCGCGACGGCGCCGAATGGGAGATGGAGTTCCAGCGCGGCACGCCCAAAGGCGCGATCAAGAAGCTCGGCGCCGCGCGGGGAACGGGGACGACGACCTTCTTCCAGCCCGATCCGAACATTTTCCCACGCACCGAGTTCGATCCCAACACGATTCGGGAACGCCTCGAAATCGCGAGCTTTTTGCACCGCGGCCTGAAGATCCGCTTCATCGACGAGGCCCGCAAGACCGACGAGACGTTCCGTCACGAGAGCGGCATCCTCGACTACCTGAAGAAGGTCGTCGCCGAGCGCGGCGCGAAGGCCATCCACGAGGCGCCCTTCTCGCTGACGAAGGAAGGCGACGTGAAGGTCGAGACGTCCTTCCAATGGACGGAGGCCACCGACGAGCACGTCCGCAGCTACGTCAACGGCATCCCGACGGGCTCCGGCGGCACGCACGAGATCGGCCTTCGCAGCGCGGTCCGGGAAGGCCGTCCGCAACTACATCGACACGCACAACCTCGCGCGCGGCGGTGACGATCACGGCCGAGGACATGGAAAAGGCGGATATCCTTCGAGATATCGGGACCCTCATCCGACTTCCGAACTACCGACGCGCGGTGCTCGGCTATTGCGCGTACACCGCGGCGATCGGCGCCTTCTCGTACTGGGCGCCGAAGTTCCTCTTCACGCGCTACGGCCTCGACCTCGCGGCGGCGAACTTCCGCTTCGGCCTCATCACCGTCGTCGCCGGCGGCCTCTCGACCCTCCTCGGCGGCACCTGGGCCGACCGAACCCGACGGCGCACCGAAGGCGACGCCAACGTCGTCCGAGGCCTGCTCAAGATCTGCGCCATCGGCAGCTTCGTCGGCGCACCGCTCTCGGTCCTGGCCTTCCTCTCGCCCCAGCCCGGCATCTTCTTCGTCGTGGTCTTCTTCTGCATCCTCGCGCTCTTCGTGAGCACGTCGCCGATCAACGCCGTGATCCTGGGCTCGGTCCCCCCGGAGCTCCGCGCGAGCGCCATGGCGCTCTCGATTTTTGCGATTCACGTGCTCGGCGATCTCTGGTCTCCTCCCCTCGTCGGCTTCCTGGCCGACCACCTGCCGATCCAGCTCGCGATGATGACGCTGCCCGTCGCCATCGCCGTGAGCGCGTGGATTTGGCGTCCTCGGCGCACGTCCGCCGCGTGATCGGCGTGCGCAGCGAGGATGCGGCCGCCGCCGGCCACCGCCGGTCATCCTTGGCCGATCCCAGGCCGACTTTTGCCCGCCGGCCCGGCGATGGACCAGGAAAACGCTGGGCGACGGAGGCCGATCTTTCGTCCTTTCCGCCGGAGCGTGATTGACCTACGAGGCGAACGTCGGCTACTGAGGGGCGCTCGCTTTTCCCTCTGTTTTCGGCGGTCCGAACACGCCCGATGCTCCTTCTCCCAGCCTCCGAACGAAAGCTCGCGCGGCTCTTCGCGTTCGTGACCGAGCTCGCGGCCATCGTGGCGCTCATCGCCCTCGCGGGCGTGCGTGACGCCCGTGCGCAGAGCGTGGATGCCGGGGCCCCGACGGTCGCCGCCGACGCCGCCGCGCCGAAGAGTCCCGCGCCTCACGCGAACGGCGACCTGGATGCGGCGGACGGCGGCGCCGAGCCTGGAGCCGAGCCCGGCGAAACGAACGGAGCGAACTCCGACCTCCCCGCCGGTGCTCCCCCCACCCGCGCGGCGGGGCCGACCATCAAAATCCCGCCGACCGAGGCCGAGAAGGCCGAAGGTCTGCCCATCGACCGCCTCGACATCAGCGGCAACCGCCGCGTCGCGCGCGACGACATCGTCAGCTACCTGCGCGAAAAACCCGGGGATGGCTTCCGCGTCGACACCCTCGCGAGCGACGTCCGCGCCCTCTGGGACTCCGGCTTCTTCGACGACGTCGAGGTCGACATGGTCCGCTCGGATCGTGGCGTGGTCCTGCGCTTCCTCGTGCGCGAACGCCCGAACATCAAGGCCGTCGAGTTCGAGGGCAACGACGAGATCGAAAACGACAAGCTCCAGGAGGCCATCGAGGTCAAGGCGAACACGATCCTGAGCGTCCCGTCGGTCCGGCGGAGCGTCCAGAAGATCAAGGACGCCTACGCCGAGAAGGGCTACTTCCTCGCGGACGTCGAGAGCGCCGTCGAGCCGCAGCGCGACAACGAGGTCATCGTCCGCTTCAAGATCACCGAGCACTCGCCGGTCACCGTCCGCCGCGTGACGTTCGTGGGCAACTACACGGTGCCCGACGAAGAGCTCCGCGCCGTCATGCAGACGGGCCAGTCGTCGATCCTGTCGTTCGGCTCGGGCGGCCCGTACCGCCAAGACGTCTTCGAACGCGACGTCCTCATGCTCAACGCCCTTTATTACGACAAGGGCTACATGAACGTTCAGATCGGGACGCCGCGCGTCATGCTGACGCCCGATCGCGAAGGCATCGAAGTCACGATCATCATCCACGAAGGCCCGCGCTTCAAGATCCGGCAGCTCCGCATCTACGAGCGCGACGCCGACGGCAAAGAGATCGAGCCGCTCGGCGGCCGGCGCGCGCTCCGGCAGCTCCTCCGCGCGAAGAGCGGCGACTACTTCAACCGCGCCGAGCTCATCAAGGATCTGCAAGCGGTCCGTACGCTCTACCGCGACGCCGGCTACGCGAACGTCGAGGTCGACCCGGAGCCGGAGCTCGATCCGGTCAAGCGCGAAGTCGACATCGTCATCCCGATCCGCCGTGGCCCTCTGGTCCGCGTCGAACGCATCGAGGTCAAGGGCAACACGAAGACGCGCGACAAGGTCCTGCGTCGCGAGATGGAGATCGAGGAAGGCCAGCTCTTCAGCGAGACGAAGCTCGAGACCTCGAAGCAGCGCATCACCGCGCTCGGCTACTTCGAGCGCGTCGACGTCTCCACGGAGCAAGGCTCGACGCCCGAGACCATCAACATCAACTTCGAGGTCATCGAGCGCCCCACCGGCACGTTCCAGGTCGGCGCCGGCTTCTCGAGCATCGAAAACTTCATCGCCACCGCGCAGATCCAGCAAGCGAACCTGTTCGGCAACGGCCAATCGCTCGCCCTCCAGTTCCAGGGTTCGAGCCTCCGGCAGCTCTTCAGCCTGCGCTTCTTCGAGCCGTATTTCCTCGACTCCGACTGGTCGTCGTCGACCGAGCTCTACCACAACGTCCTCGTGTTCCCGTCGTTCGCACGAACGACGCTCGGTGGCTCGGTCACGTTCGGCTACGCGCTCATCCAACCCTGGCTCCGCCTGAGCCTCACGGGCACCGTCGAGCGCAACAGCGTCGACACGGACAACGTCAGCACCTTCTTCGGCTCGACGTCGAGCTACACGAGCCTCTTCCAGCGCCTGCCGCTCGCGAACCTCTTCAACGCGGGCCGCACGATCTCGCTCCGCCCCGCGATCACGTACGACACGCGAAACAACCGACTCTTCCCGACCTCCGGTCTCTATTTGCAGGCGTCGACGGAGCTCGCGACGGCGGCCTTCGGCAGCGAGCTCGAGTTCTTGCGCCACGAGCTCACCGGGCGCTTCTACTACCCGCTCTTCGGGCAGACCGACCAACCGGGCTCCGGGTTCGTCCTCAAGATGAACAACAAGTTCGGTGTCATCACGAGCCCGTCGGCCCAAGGCGTGCCGATCTTCGCGCGCTACTTCATCGGCGGCATCCTCGATCTGCGCGGCTACCAGCTCCGCACGCTCGGCCCGCGCTTGCCGCTCAACACGTCGCTCGACGTCAACTCGCCGCCCATCGACAACGGCGCGGTCATCGGCGGCAACCTCGAGTACTACTCGAACCTCGAGTTCGAGTTCCCCATCATTGACAAGGTCGGCATCCGCGGCGTCGGCTTCGTCGACGCCGGCAACGCGTGGAACCTCGAGCAGCAGTTCTGCAAGACGACGCCCGCGCCGCAGTTCTCGAAGCTCGTCAGCCCCTGCTTCGACGCGAGCAGCCTGACGGCGCTCCGCTGGGCGACGGGCTTCGGCATCCGCTGGTTCTCGCCGCTCGGCCCGCTCCGCTTCGAGTGGGGCTTCCCGCTCAACCGGCTCTCGTACGAAGATCCGATGGTCTTCCAGTTCACCATCGGCAACTTTTTCTAAGTACATAAATCGTCGTAAATACACGACAATTTAGGGGCGTTTCCGCTGGCCGCGCGCGCGTGATCGGTCTACATCTTCCGATCGATGTCGAACGTGAATCCGCCCGAAAATCCGCCGCCCGGAGCTCCGACGAACGGACAGAAGGTCCCCATCTCCATCCAAGAGGAGATGCGCACGAGCTACCTCGATTACGCGATGAGCGTCATCGTGGGCCGCGCGATCCCGGACGCGCGCGACGGCCTCAAGCCCGTTCACCGCCGCATCCTCTACGCCGCCTACGGCCAAGGCCTCCTGCCGAGCGCCGCGTACCGCAAGAGCGCCACCATCGTCGGCGAAGTGCTCGGCAACTACCACCCGCACGGCGACGCGAGCGTCTACGACGCGATGGTCCGCCTCGCGCAAGACTTCTCGCTCCGCTACCCGCTCATCGACGGCCAAGGCAACTACGGCTCGGTCGACGGCGATCCGGCGGCGGCGTACCGCTACACGGAAGCGAAGCTCTCGAAAGTCGCCGTCGAGTTCCTGAACGACATCGAAAAAGAGTGCGTCGACTTCGCGCCGAACTTCGACGACTCGAAGTTCGAGCCGACCGTCCTGCCGACGCGCATCCCGAACCTGCTCGTCAACGGCACCGGCGGCATCGCCGTCGGCATGGCGACGAACATCCCGCCGCACAACCTCGGCGAGGTGCTCGACGCGACGATCCACCTCATCAAGACCCCCGACTGCCCGATCGACGATCTCATGCGCTTCGTCTCGGGCCCCGACTTCCCGACGGGCGGCCTCATCTACGGCCGCACGGGCATCGAACAAGCGCAGCGCACCGGTCGCGGCAACATCATCATGCGCGCGCGCATGGAGGTCGAAAAGGCCCCGGGGCGCGGCGAAAAGGAGCAAATCGTCGTCACGGAGATCCCGTACCAGACGAACAAGGCGCGCATCCACGCCCGCATCGGCGAGCTGATGCGCGAGAAGAAGATCGAGGGCATCGCCGAGGCGCGCGACGAGTCCGACCGCGACGGCATCCGCCTCGTCATCGAGCTGAAGAAGGACGTCGTCCCGCAGGTCGTCATCAACCAACTCTACCGCCTGACGGATCTGCAGACGTCCTTCGGCGTCATCAACCTCGCCATCGTGCGCGGTCGCCCGAAGGTCATGGACCTGAAGGAGTCGCTCGAGGTGTTCGTCGAGCACCGCCGCGACGTCGTCACGCGGCGCACGCGCTACGAGCTCCGGCAGGCCGAAGCGCAGCGCGAGATCGTCGAAGGCCTCGGCATGGCGACCACGGAAGTGGATCTGGTCGTCAAGACGATCCGCCAATCGCGCGACACCGAAAGCGCGCGCGCGGCCCTCATGCAGCTCCCGCTCAAGGGCCTCGAGTCCTTCGTGCGGCGCGCAGGTCGCCCCGAAGAGGAGATCGCCGCGGCGCAGAAACGCGGTGACTATTTCCTCTCCGAGCGGCAAGCCAAGGCGATCCTCGAGATGCGCCTGTCGAAGCTCACGGGCCTCGAGCAAGAGAAGCTCGCGGCCGAGTACGGCGAGCTGTGCAACGAGATCGCGCGCCTCCGGAACATCCTCGCGCACGAGTCGGTGCTCCTCTCCGTCATCGTCATGGAGCTCGAGGAGATCCGCTCGAAATACGTCGACAAGCGCAAGACCGAGATCGTCGTCAACGACGCCGAAATCGCCGACGAAGATCTGATCCAAGAAGAGGACATGATCGTCACGATTTCGCACGCCGGGTACATCAAGCGGACGCACCCGTCCGCGTACCGGGCGCAGAAACGCGGCGGCAAAGGCAAGATCGGCATGGAGGCGCGCGAGGAGGACTGGGTCACCCAGCTCTTCGTGGCGTCGACGCACGCGTACGTCTTCTTCTTCTCCGACCGCGGCAAGGTCTACGTGAAGAAGGTCTACGAGATCCCGATGGCCGCGCGGAACGCCAAGGGGCGCGCCATCGTGAACTTCGTCGGCATGGAGCCCGGCGAGAAGGTCGCGGCGATCGTCGAGGTGCCGAAGATCGAAGAGGGCAAGTTCGTCGTCACGATCACCAAGCGCGGTCAGATCAAGAAGACCGCGGTGACCGAGTACGAGAACTTCCGCCAGAAGGGCATCATCGGCGTGAAGATCGAGGGCGACGATCAACTCCTCTCGGCGGTCCTCACCGACGGCGAGCGCGAGTTCTTGATCGCGACGAAGCTCGGTCAGTCGATCCGCTTCGACGAGCACCAGGTCCGCTCGATGGGCCGCGGCACGGTGGGCGTCAAGGCCATCGACGTGGCGGACGATGACCAGGTCGTCGGCATGGCGGTGACCGATCCGACGCGCCCGTTCGTCCTCGCCGTCTGCGAGAAGGGCTACGGCAAGCGCACGAACATCGAGGAATTCCGCCTGCAGAACCGCGGCGGCAAAGGCATCATCCTCATCGACGCGAGCGAGCGCAACGGCCCGGTGGTCGACGTCAAGCTCGTCAAAGACGGCGACGAGATCATGCTCATCACCGATCGCGGCCAGACCCTCCGCACGACGGTGGCGGAGATCCGCGAGACGGGCCGCAATGCCCAGGGCGTCAAGATCATGAGCGTCGACGACGAGGAGCGCATCGTCGCGCTCGAACGCCTCGCCGAGACGCACGAAGGCGAGGGCCAAGAGGGCGACGGCGGTGACGGCGGCAGCGAAGTAACGCCGGCGGAAGGTGAAGGCGCGAGCATCGCGCCTTCCGAAGCGCCCGACGCCCCCACGACGCCGGACGGCGACCTCAACTGAGTCAGGCGGTCGCTCATCGGGCCACCGGCACGATTGGGCGACCGTGCTACATTGTAAGGATGGATGCAGGCTTCAAGCGGCGTGCCGACGAACGCCGTGCTCGCATGCAGGGGGGT
>JBGAHN010000129.1:12926-17389 GCA_044226145.1 Labilithrix sp.
CCGTGCTCGCATGCAGGGGGGTAGCGCGCGGTCGTTTGCCGAATTCGAGGTTCTGTCACAGAACTTCTGGGAGAATGCGTCGTACGCGGCCAAGCTCGAAGCGACCAACAACGCGATCCTCGAGGCATGGATCATCCGAGGACGGCATGGATCTCCACCCCGATTTGACGGATCTACTTGGGGCGTTCTCAAGTTCGAACGTTGAGTACCTCGTCGTCGGAGGTTGGGCGGTTTCCGTTCATTCGGAGCCTCGCTTCACCAAAGACCTCGATCTTTTGATCGGAACGTCGCCCGACAACCTTGAACGCGCCGTCGCGGCGTTGTCCTATTTCGGGGCTCCCGACGACGTCGTTGCCAAAGCGCAAACACTGGCGCCGGACGAGTTTCTCTTCTTCGGAGTTCCGCCGGCGCGAATCGATTTGCTTCGCTCGATTCCTGGCGTCGACTTCCAAGACGCGTTCGCGCAGCGCCTCGACGTCGTTTGGGGCGACATCGTCGTTCACGTCATCTCGAAAGAAGATTTGATCCGGGCGAAGCGCGCCGCCGGACGCGAAAAGGATCTTCGTGATCTCCGTGCGCTCGAGCGGTCGACGAAACAGCCTCCTCGAACGTGAAATCGCACGTCCAGACCGGGATGGAGTCGCTATAGTTCGTCGACTTCGACGATGAATGCAGCGAAAGCGACGGGGCCGTCCAAGAAAACCGCCGTAAGGCGTCCGCACGTGAAGGCGACGACCTCGAAGAAGCGTGCGGCCGACGCGCCGAAGAAGGCCGCGAAGAAGACGACGGCGGCGGGCGCGAAGCTCTCGGCCAAGGCCGCGCCGCCGCTCGAGACGCTCGCGCGGCTTCGGAAGATGCACCCCGACGCGCATTGCGAGCTGAATCACAAAGGGGCCTTCCAGCTCCTCGTCGCCACGGTGCTGAGCGCGCAGACGACGGACGTGAGCGTCAACAAGGCGACGCCGAAGCTCTTCGAGCGCTATCCGGATGCGTTCGCCCTCGCGAAGGCCGCGCCCGAGGACGTCGAGCCGCTCATCTCGACGCTCGGGTTCTTTCGCCAGAAGACGAAGAGCATCGTCGGCCTCTCGCGCCAGCTCGTCGAAGAGCACGGCGGCGAGGTCCCGCGCTCGATGGAGGCGCTCGTCGCGCTCCCGGGGGTCGGTCGGAAGACGGCGAACGTCGTCCTCGGCGTCATGTGGAACGCGCCGGAGGGCGTCGTCGTCGACACGCACGTGCAGCGCATCTCGCAGCGCCTCGGGTGGACGAAGAACACCGAGCCGCTCGCCATCGAGCGCGATCTCGTCGCCCTCTTGCCACGCAAAGAATGGGATCCGACGAGCCATCTGCTCATTTTCCACGGTCGCCGACGGGGCCAGGCAGCGAGGCGGCGGAAGGTGAAGGGCGAGCATGCGGGAAGCGCCGGAGGACGCGAAGGCGGGCCTACCGGGCCACCGGCAATGATTGGGCGCCCACATTGGGTGATGGGAGGCTCCCGTGCCGACGAACCCGTGCTCGCGAGGGGTAGCGCGCGGTCGTTTGCCGAATTGAGGTTCTGTCACAGAACTTCTGGGAGAACCGGCGAGCGCCACAACGCGATCCTCGAGGCATGGATCATCCGAGGACGCGATTTTGACGGATCTCTGCGCGATCTGAGTACCTCGTCGTCGCTCGTTCATTCGGAGTCCACCAAAGACCTGATCTTTTTGATCGGAACGTCTCTCCACCTGCAGGAATCTGCGCCGTCGCGGCGTTGTCCCGGCTCCTGACGACGCGTTGAAATCGCAAACACTGGTTCGGACGACTTCGAGTTCTGGCCGGCGCGATGATTTGCATCGAAAACCGGCGTCGACTTCCAAGACGTCGCAGGCGACGTGTGTTGGGACATCGTCGTTCACGCGAAAGAAGATTTTATCCAAGGCATACGCTGCCGATGAAAAGGAACGAGCGGTCGCGAAACAGCCGCGAAATCGCACCGAAGGCCGCGCGCGTCGACGATGAATGCAGCTGGAAGCGACGGGGCCGTCGTAAGGCGTCCGCGTGAAGGCGACGACAAAGCGTAAGGTGGCCGCGGCGGGCAGAAAGCTCCCGGCAGGCCGCGCCGCCGCTCGAGACCTCGCGCGCCTTCGGAAAAGATATGCACCCCGACGCGCATTGCGAGCTGAATCCCGCAGGCGCCTTCCAGCTCCTCGTCGCGACGGTGCGAGCAAGCGCGCAGACGACGGACGTGCAGGTAGTGAGCGTCAACAAGGCGACGCCGAAGCTCTTCGAGCGCTACTGGACGCGTTCGCCCTCGCGAAGGCCGCGCCGGAAGACGTCGAGCCGCTCATCTCGACGCTCGGGTTCTTTCGCCCAGAAGACGAAGAGCATCGTCGGCCTCTCGCGTCAGCTCGTCGAAGAGCACGGCGGAGAGGTCCGCGATCGATGGGCGCTCGTCGCGCTCCCAGGCGTCGGTCGGAAGACGGCGAACGTCGTCGTGCTCGGCGTCATGTGAACGCGCGCCGGAGGCGTCGTCGTCGACGCACGTGCAGCGCATCCCGCAGCACCTCGGGTGGACGAAGAACACCGAGCCGCTCGCCATCGAGCGCGATCCTCGTCGCCCTTCTGCCGCGCAAGAGGGATCCGACGGCGAGCCACCTGCTCATCTTCCGCGGGCGACGGATTTGCTTGAACGCGCGCACTTCCAGCGGAGAACTGGTCGCCGGATGTCTCCTGGAACGACATCTGTCGAACGCGTCGGCGTTCCCACGCGGAGAACGTGGGCCGCAAGCCGCCGCGCATGCGCTGTCGAACGGCAGAGGGCGCTCACGTGAGCCTTGCGCGACCCACTCCTACTTCAAGTCGGCCAGTCGTCGATCGATGGTGGCGACGTCGGCGGACGGGAGCTTCTTGGCCGTCTCGAACGCCCGCTTCGCGCCCGGCTTGTCGCGGTCGGCGGCGAGCGCGTCGCCGAGGACCACCCACGCAGGCGCGTGCTTCGCGAAGTCCTGGGTCGCGCGCGACGCGAAGGCCTCGCGCTCCGTCACGCGTCCGGCGGCGATGCACGCGCGCGCGGCGTTCACCAGCGGCGTCGGATCGGGTGATCGAGGCTGAACGCGGCTTGGTAGGCCTCGAGCGCGAGATCGATCTCGCCCTTCTTCGCCCAGCCGTCGGCCACGAGGAGCTTCGCGGCGGCGACGTTCGGCATGAGCTTGTTGGCGGCCTCGCCCTCCTTGATGGCGTCGTCGACGCGCCCCTCGGCGAGCGCGACGTGCCCGGCCGCGACGTGCGAGCCGACGTCGTTGGGCGCCGTGCGGAGCAGGCTCTCGACGATCCGCCGAGCGTCCGGTGGCGCTTGGCCGCGATGTAACCATCGGCGAGAGCGCGCGTGGCCTCGATGAACGAGGGTCGCTCGCGCACGGCGCGCTCGAGGGCGGCGATCCCGTCGACGCTGCCGGGCGTCAGCGCGACGCCGAGCGCGAACTGCGCGTCCGGATCGGCGGATCGGCGGCGACGGCCGGCGCGGAGCGAGGGCTTGCCGTCGTCGCCGCGTCGTTCGAGCAGCGCACCGAGGCGCCACGAGGCCTCGACGCCCTTCGGTTCGATGGCGAGGGCCTCGCGGTAGGCGGCTTCGGCCGCGCGATCGTCGGAGGCGAGCTCGCGGGCGCGGGCTTCGGCCACCTTCGCCGCGTATTGCACGTCGCGCGGGATGGACTTGCCGGCCGCCGCGTCCGCCGCGAGCGCGTCGGTCTCGACGAGCGCTTCGGAGCCACGACGCCAGAGCAGATGCGCCTCGGCCGTGCACGCGCGGCTCTCGGGGATCTCGGACGGCATCGTCGCGATCGTTCGGCACGCGCCGATGGCCGCGCGGAAATCCCGACGGCCGATGTGCGCGCGAGCGATCTCCCACTGCAAATGGGCGACGGCGTCGGACTTCTTGCCGACGGCGACGCCGCGGCGGAGCTTCCGTCAGGCGTCGTTCTCGGCCGCCCGCACCGAGCGCGCGTCCGTAGGCGGCGGGCGTCCGTGTCGATAAGCGCCGCCTTCGCGCGCCTTCGCTTCGGCGATGGCCGACTCCTGCGCGGCGCAAGGAGAGCTGATCCCCAGACCACCCATGGTCAACGAAAGCCCCAGGAGAACCTGGAGGAGAACCGCCCCGCCCACACGTCGCTTCATGATGTTTCCAGCCTCCAACGGAACGTTCTAAGTAGCGATCGAGCACCTCTCGTGCCAGCTCTTCCATACGAGACGGTTCGAATTTCGGACGTCCCACGGCTCGCTCCGAACGACCGACCAACATGACGCGCCCGCGGGTTCGAACGACGAACGCGAAGCGGCGTGCGTCAATTCCGACGGCAGCGGCGCGCGGCCCACGCCGCCGTCTCGCGGAGCATCGGAGAGTCGAGCTCGCGGGCCCAGCGCTCGAGCCGCTCCGCGTCTTCTGCACGCCCGCGATTTCCAAGCACAATCAATGCGTTACGAGCCAG
>JBGAHN010000130.1:0-18307 GCA_044226145.1 Labilithrix sp.
GGGGAACGAGGCGAGGTCGTCGTCACGAAGACGGGACGCGCGCGCGAGCTCGCGACGACGCAGCCTCACCGCTCCCTCGAAGGCCGCGACGCGTCCATCGCTCGGCACGCGACGCGCGACGAAGCCGCGAGCCCCCCTCCACGGAAGAAGCCGCTGTCGCTCTACGAGCCCACCTCCGACCGCGGATCGGCGCGCGAACCGCGGTGGGCGATGGCCGTCGACCTGTCGCGCTGCACGGGTTGCGGCGCGTGCGTCGTCGCTTGTCAGGCGGAGAACAACGTCCCCACGGTCGGCGAAGTCGGCGTCGCCAAGGGCCGCGCGATGCATTGGCTGCGCGTCGATCGCTACGAAGTCGGCGACGCGGACGCGCCCGCGCGCGTCTTCCAGCCGATGCTCTGCCAGCACTGCGAGAAGGCGCCCTGCGAGTACGTCTGCCCGGTCAACGCGACGGTCCACAGCGACGACGGGTTGAACGCGATGGTCTACAACCGCTGCGTCGGCACGCGGTTTTGCTCGAACAACTGCCCGTACAAAGTGCGGCGCTTCAACTGGTTCGACTTCCACCGCGACGAGAGCCCGGTCGAACAGCTCGTCCACAACCCGAACGTGACGGTCCGCGAGCGCGGCGTGATGGAGAAGTGCTCGTTCTGCGTGCAGCGCCTCCGCGCCCACGAAATTCGGCGCGAACGTGGCGAAAAGCCGCCGCCCGTCCAGACGGCCTGCCAGCAAACGTGCCCGTCGGGCGCCATCGTCTTCGGCGATTTGCGCGACGAAACCTCCCCCGTCGCGCACCTGCACCGAAGCGCGCGCGCCTACGCGGCCCTCGACGAGCTCGGCACGAGCCCGCGCGTCCGGTACCTGACGCGCCTCAAGAACCCCAACCCGGAGCTCGCATGATCGCCGCCGCACGCCCCGCGAGCGCGCGCGAAGAGGCCGACGACGCGCCGGTCCTCGTGGTCCACGGGGGCGACGCCGATCTCGAACGCGAGCTCCTCGACAAGTTCCTCCACCCGCCGCGCTGGATGAAGCCCGCGCTGTCCGTCACGTTCCTCGGCACCCTCGGCTTGTTCGCGGCGATGGCCTACACCTTCACGACCGGCATCGGCGTGTGGGGCAACAACATCCCCGTCGCGTGGGCCTTCGGCATCACGAACTTCGTCTGGTGGATCGGCATCGGCCACGCCGGCACGTTCATCTCGGCGTTCCTCCTCTTGCTCGAGCAAGAGTGGCGGGCGTCGATCAACCGCTTCGCCGAGGCCATGACGCTCTTCGCGGTCGTGCAGGCCGGGCTCTTCCCCATACTGCACCTCGGCCGGCCGTGGTTCTTCTACTGGCTCGTTCCCTACCCGTCGACGATGACCGTGTGGCCGCAGTTCCGCAGCGCGCTCACGTGGGACATCGCGGCGGTCGCGACGTACCTGACCGTCTCGCTCCTCTTCTGGTACTTGGGCCTCGTCCCCGATCTCGCGATCCTCCGCGACCGCACGCCGTCCCTCACGCGGCGCCGGATCTACGCGGTCTTCGCGCTCGGTTGGAGCGGATCGGCGAAGAACTGGCACCGCTGGCGCATCGGCTACGGCCTGCTCGCCGGGCTCGCGACGCCGCTCGTCGTCTCCGTGCACAGCATCGTCTCGAGCGACTTCGCGACGAGCCAGCTCCCCGGCTGGCACTCGACGATCTTCCCACCGTACTTCGTCGCCGGGGCCATCTACTCCGGCTTCGCGCTCGTGCTCACGCTGATGCTCCCGGTGCGACGGCTCTACCGCCTCGAGCACGTCGTCACCGAACGCCACCTCGACGCCATGGCGAAGATGCTCCTCGTCACCGGCTTCATGGTCTTCTACGCGTACGTCGTCGAGGCGTTCTCGGCCTGGTATTCGGGCGACGTCTACGAAGCGTCGATGATGCTCGCGACGCGGCCGTTCGGCCCCTACGCGTGGGTGTTCTGGACCGTCGTCGGCTGCAACGTCCTCACACCGCAAATCTTTTGGTCCGCGCGCGCCCGGCGCTCGGCGACCGCGCTGTGGATCGCGTCGATCTTCATCCAGATCGGCATGTGGGCCGAGCGCTTCATGATCATCGTCACGTCCGAGAGTCGCGACTTCCTCCCTTCCTCATGGGGCCTCTACCGGCCGTCGTTCGTCGACGGTGCGCTCCTCTTCGGGACGATGTCGTTCTTCTCGTTCCTGTTCCTCCTCTTCCTCCGCTTCGTGCCATTTTTGCCCATTTTCGAGCTCAAAGAGCTCCGTCACACGCTCACGAAGGAGGCCCGCCGTGCGTGAGATCCTCGTCGCCGAGTTCGACGCGCCCGAGCCGTTCGTCGAAGCCGCTCGGCACGTCCGCGGCCTCGGTCACGAGCACGTCGACGCCTTCTCGCCGTTCCCCATCCCCGAGCTCGACGAAGCGCTCGCGACGCGGCGCACGCGGCTCCCTCGGCTCGTCTTCGCGGGGGGCCTCTTCGGCGGCGCGCTCGCGTTCGCGTTCCAGTGGTGGGCGAACGGGATCGACTACCCGCTCGACGTCGGCGGGCGGCCCACGAACTCCATTCCCACGCATGTCCTCATCGTGTTCGAGCTGACGGTGCTGTTCGCCGCGATCGCCGCGTTCGTCGGCGTCTTGGTGGGTTCGAAGCTCCCGCGCCTCCACGATCCCGTCTTCGATCTCCCGAACTTCGAACGCACGAGCGAGGACCGCTATTGGATCGTCGTCGGAGATCTCACAGGCGCCTCCGGCGAGCTCGGCCGCGCGCTCGAGCGCCTCGGGGCGACCTCCGTTCGGACGATCGGCGCGGCGGAGGTCGAGCCGTGACGTCGATCGCGAAGGCCTTGGCTCTTTCGACGTCGCTCGCGCTCGCGCCGTCGATCGCCGCGTGCGACGACCGGCAAGCGTTCGAGCGCCCCGATCCGACGTTCGCGCGCATGCTCCAGCAGCGACGGGCCGATCCGTTCGAGGCGTCGCGCGCGTTCGCCGACGGCATGGTGATGCAGCGGCCGCCGTCGAACACGATCCCCTCGGACGACGACCGCGACGATCCGGAGCCGCCGATGTCGCGCGATCTCTTCGAGCTCGGTCGCACCTCCTTCGACGTCACGTGCGCGACGTGCCACGGCGTCACGGGCGACGGCGACAGCGTGGTCGCGACGAAGATGGAACGCAGGCGCCCGCCCTCACTCCACGAAGCCCGCGTCCGCGCGCTCTCCCGCGCACGCGTCGTCGACATCGTGACGGAGGGCTACGGGTTGATGCCGAGCTTCGCCGACGTCCTCACGCGGCGCGAGCGTTGGGCGGTCGCCGCGTACGTGCAAGCCCTCCAGCTCGGGCGTCGCGCCCCCGTGTCCGAGCTCCCCATCGCCGTGCAACGCGAGCTCGCGGAGAAGGCCCCATGAGACGATCGACGGCTCGATTCCTCGCCTGCGGCACGATCGGCGCCCTTGCGACCTTCGCGATCGCGCTCGTCGACGTCCGGCGCGCCCTGCTCGCGTGGACGAGCGCCTACGGGTTCCTCTTCGCGACGGTCCTCGCGGGCCTGGTGCTCACGATGATCCTGCGGACGACGCGCACCACGTGGTGGCTCGCCATGCGGCCCGCGTTCGCCCTGTTCGCCGCCTCGACGCCGCTGCTCGTCGCCTTCTTCCTGCCCGTCGCCGCGCGCCCGAGCGCCGTTTTTCCCTGGGCGTCGACGTGGGCGTCGTCGCACGCCGGCAACGGCGCCGAGGCTCCCCTCGCGCACGCGCTCTCTCCATCGACGCACCTCCCGCCCGCGCTCCTCTGGAACGCCCCGCGCGCCTGGTTCGCGCGGGCGATCGTCTACCTCGCGACGTGGGTGTTGCTCGCGCTCGTCGTCCACCGCTGCGAGGCGGCGTTCGCGCGCGCCCCTACGCCCGCGCACGCGCGTCGAGCCCGCATCGCGAGCGGCGCGGGCCTCCCGATCCTCGCGATGACGATGACCTTCGCGTCGTTCGATTGGCTGATGTCGATCGAATCGGGCTGGGTGTCGAGCATCTACGGCCTCTACGTCTTCGCCTCCGGTCTCGTGTCCGCGATCGCCGTCGTCGTGATCGCGACCTGGCTCGGTCGACGCGATCGAGGCCGCGCCGCCGATCTCCGACCCGATCACGTCCACGCCCTCGGACGCCTTCTCCTGATGTCCGTGATCCTCTGGGCGTACCTCGGGTTCTTCCAGTTCCTCCTCGTGTGGATCGCCGATCTCCCCCACGAGATCACCTTCTACGCCGCCCGCGCGACGCCGGCATGGACGCCGGTGGCGCTCGTCTTGATCGTCGGACGCTTCGCCGTCCCGCTGCTCTGGCTCCTGTCGCGCGAGCGAAAACGAAAGCTCGGCGCGCTCGCCATCCTCGCGGCGTGGCTCGTCCTGACGACGGCGCTCGACTTCGCCTGGCTCGTGCTCCCATCGGCCGGCGTCGCGCTCTCTCCCGTCGATCTCGCGCCTCTCCTCGCCGTCGTCGGCTTCGGTGGTGCGTACGCCACACGCGTGTTCGAGACCGCCGAACGGCCTTCCCTCCAATCCGCCGCCGAAGGCCCCGACGTCGTCGAACGCGCGTTCGGGTACCGATCGCCATGACCGACGCCCACGAGAGTTTCGAAGTCCGGCAGGCTTCCGATCACGTCGAACGGAGACCCGTCGTCTACATCGTGCTCGCGAGCCTGCTCGTGTCGGCCGGCGCGCTCGTCGCGGTCCGCGCGCTGCTCTCCTCTGGGACCGCGCCCCCGGCACAAACCGCCCCCGTCCCGGCGGGGACGCTCGAGTCGTCGCTCGTGACGAGGACGGCGCGCGGCCTCGATCTCCGCCGCGCCCAGCGCCGCGATCTCGACACGTGGCGCATGGTCGACCGCGACGCCGGCGTCGCGAACATCCCCATCGGCACCGCGATCGACGTCCTGCTCGGAAATCCCATCCCCGCGTCGCGTCCGTTCGACCCCCAGGACGCAGGCCGCGCGCCGGAGGAGCCGCCGCCGTGATGGATCTCCTTCGCCTCCTCTTGAATTTGCCGCCGGGCGCGTCGAGCGTCGCCGACCGCATCGACGGCCTCCACGCGCTCGTCATCGGCACGACCATGGCCGTCGCGACGTACGTCTTCGCGAGCGTCGCGTGGTTCACCTTCCGCTACCGCCGTCGCGGCGAGGCGCCCACGACGTCACCGCTCTCCGCGTCGCGACGCCACGAGCTCGCCGTCATCGGCCTCGTGCTCGTCACGTTCGTCACGTGGTGGGTCATCGGTTATCGCCAGTACGTCGACCTGCGGCGCCCACCGGCGAACGCCGAGACGGTCTTCGTCGAGGCGAAGCAGTGGATGTGGAAATTCGCCTACGCCGACGGCCGTACGGCGAACGACGTCCTGACCGTCCCCATCGGTCGCCCGATCAAGCTCGTCATGACGTCCCGCGACGTCATCCACAGCTTCTATGTGCCGTCGTTCCGCTTGAAAACGGACGTCCTTCCCGGGCGAACCACCACGATGTGGTTCGAGGCGACCGCGCTCGGCACGTTCCCCATCTGGTGTGCAGAGTATTGCGGTGTTGACCACTCGGCCATGCGCGGCGAGGTCGAGGTCGTCCCACTGGACGACTACGCGCGGCGACACGCCCACCCCACCACCGACGCCGATCTCGTCGCGCTCGGCCGTGCGACGGCGGAGAAACGTCAATGCACCGCGTGCCACACGTTCGACGGCCAATCACACGTCGGGCCGACGTTCTTCGGCCTGTTCGGATCCGAGCGCGTCTTCGCGGACGGGCGGCGCGGCGTCGCCGACGAAGCGTACCTCACGCGCTCGATGATGGAGCCGACGGCCGACGTCGTGCGCGGCTTTCGCCCCGTGATGCCGACCTACCAGGGCGTCCTCTCGAACGTGGAGGTCGGCGCGCTCGTGGCCTTCATCGCCTCGCTGCGCGACGCCGCTGCCCCGTCCGGCGTTTCCCTCCCCAAGCTGACCATCACGCCTTCTCCGAGCGCGTCCCCAGGCACGCCCGACCTCCCGCGCGCAGCCGCGAACGCCACGAGGAGCGAGCCATGACGTCGCTGCCGCTCGGGACGACCCGCGAGCACCTCTCCGAGATGCCCCGCGCGCGAGCCGACTACCTGAACACGACGACCACGCTCCGTTCGTGGCTGCTCACGACCGACCACAAGCGGATCGCCCTCCTCTACATGGGCGCGCTCCTCTTGCTCCTGGCGCTCGGCGGCTTCTTCGCGATGGCGATCCGCATCGAGCACCTCACCCCCGGTCCGACGATCATGAGCCGGATGGCCTACAGCCGCATGTTCACGCTGCACGGCGTGATCATGGTGTGGCTCTTCCTCATTCCGTCGATCCCATCATCGTTCGGCAATTTCCTTTTGCCCATCATGATCGGCGCCAAAGACGTGGCGTTCCCGCGCCTCAATCTCCTCAGCTTCTACCTGTTCATGGCGGGCGCCACCCTCGTGCTCGTGTCGATGTTCGTCTCCGGCATCGACACGGGGTGGACCTTCTATCCGCCCTACGCGTCGCAGACGCCGACGGCCGTCCCCTTGGCGCTCTTCGGGGTCTTCGTCGTCGGGTTCTCCACCATCCTCACCGGCCTGAACTTCATCGTCACGACGCACACGATGCGCGCCGAGGGCGTCGGCTGGATGCGCCTGCCGCTCTTCGTGTGGTCCATCTACGGCACGAGCATCATTCAGGTCCTCGCGACCCCCGTGCTCGGCATGGTGCTCTTGCTCGTCGTCTTCGATCACGCGTTCTCCTGGGGATTCTTCGACCCGGCGCGCGGCGGCGATCCGGTCCTCTATCAGCATTTGTTTTGGTTCTATTCGCACCCGGCGGTCTACATCATGGTCCTGCCGGGCATGGGGGTCGTCAGCGAAGTCATTCCCACGTTCGCGCGCAAAACCCCCTATTCGTACAAAGCCATCGCGTATTCCTCGCTCGGAATCGCGTTCGTTGGATTCCTCACGTGGGGACACCACATGTTCGTCGCGGGGATCAGCACCTTCGACGCCGGCGCGTTCGGCATCCTGTCGATGCTCGTCGCGGTCTTCTCGGCCATCAAAGTGTTCAATTGGACGTGGACGCTCAAGCGCGGCGCCATCGTCGTGACGACCCCGATGCTCCACGTCTTCGCCTTCCTCTTCCTCTTCGTCTTCGGAGGGATGACGGGCGTGGCGGTGGCGACGACGAGCTTGGACGTGCACTGGCACGACACCTACTTCGTCGTCGCGCATTTCCATTTCATCATGGTCGGCGGCGCGCTCACCGCTTTCCTGGCCGCGCTCCACTATTGGTTCCCGAAGATGAGCGGACGCATGTACTCCGAGCGCCTCGGCGTGCTGTCCGCCGCGCTCGTGTTCACGGGCTTCTTCCTGACGTTCTTCCCGCTGTTCTTGCTCGGCAACGCCGGCATGCCTCGCCGCTATTTCGACGATCCTGCGCCGTTTCAGACGCTCAACGTCGTCGCGACGGTGGGCTCGTGGGTCCTCGCGGCCGGCATGTTGCTCACGGCCTTCTACCTCGCCTATGCCCTCGTGGCAGGGCCGCGCGCGCCCGCCAACCCATGGCATTCCCGCTCGTTCGAGTGGCGCACGCCGTCGCCTCCCCCGACGACGAACTTCGCGCGCTCACCGGACTTCGCGCTCGACCCCTACGACTACACCACGCCCTTCTCCGACGAGGTCCCGTGAAGCCCCGCGCCCACGCGAGCCCGGCTCATGCCGACCAGGGCCACGTCGACCGGCGCCACGCCCTCCAGCGCCACGCGAACCGGGGTCACGTCCTCGAGCACTTCGCGGGCCTCGAGACGCAAATGCACGCCGCGCGCCTCGGCATGTGGATCTTCCTCGCGAGCGAGGTCCTCCTCTTCGGCGCGCTCTTCGCGCTCTACGCCACGAGCCGCGCGGCCCACCCCACGGCCTTTCACGCCGGCGTGAGGTCGAACACGAAGCTCCTCGGCTCTCTCAACACGGGCGTTCTCCTGACGAGCAGCACGCTCGTCGCCGCCAGCGTCCCCTTGCTCCGCCTCGGCCGCCGAAAGGTATCCGGAATCCTCATCACGGGGACCATCGCGCTCGCCCTGCTCTTCTTGTTCATCAAATTCACCGAATACCGACGGCACTTCCACGAGGGAATCTACCCGGGTGGCGCCGGCTCGTTCTTTGCCATTCACGACGAGCGCGGGACATCCACGTTCTGGACGCTCTATTACGCGATGACGGGATTGCACGCGGTGCACGTCTCGATCGGCGCGCTCGTGTTGGGCGTCCTCCTCGCGCAGCTCGTTCGCGGAACGCTCGACGACGCGGCGGCCCATCGCCTCGAGATCGGCGCGCTCTATTGGCACCTCGTCGACGTCCTTTGGATTTTCCTCTGGCCCCTCTTCTACCTCGCGTGAATCCATGAACGCACCACCCGCGACTTCTCCCGCGCGCCACACGGAACCGGCTCGGCCGATGCGCGCCATCGCCACCACGGGCGCCGCCCTCCTCCTTCTGTGGGGCGCGAGCTTCGCCCTCTCTTACGTCGACGCCGGGCCGTTCGCGCTCGCGTTGGCGCTGGGGATCGGTGTGGTGAAGGCCGCGATCGTGATGATCGTCTTCATGGATTTCTGGCGGAGCTCGCCGTCCGTCAAGCTCGCCTTCTTCGCCGCGATCGCGCTCCTGGCGACGCTCGTGGGGCTCATGATCGCCGACGTCGAGACGCGCGAGCCGGAGCCGGAGATTTCCCGGGCACGTGGGGGCTCGAGCCGCGACGGGAGGAACTGACTCAAAGCGGGTAGTGAAGCGTCGCCCCCAGCACCGTGACGAGCACGAGCACGGGCGGCGCGAGCACCAGAAGACGAGAAACGTGTACCCCATCACGTCCCGCGCACGGAGCCCGAACAGCTTGCGGGCAGCATCCAGAACGGCTGAATCAGGTTCGCCGGCAGCGCCTCGCCGAGGATCATTTGCGTCGCCACCATCCATCAGGGTGGACTGGATCGTAGTACTCGCATCACGGCCGGCGCCTCGATTACTTCGAACCGCCGCTCGGGACGAAGACGCCGGGAATATCGATAGAGGGCGACGATGGCCGGAAAGGTCGTCTTCGTCGACACCGAGACGAACGCTCGCGATGGCCTCGTTGAGGTGGGTCTTCACGACGATCGCCGCGATGCCGGCGTAGAACAGGAACTGCGAAGACGCCCACACACCGGGCGTCGCTTCCTTCCACGGCGCGCATCAAGCGACGGGCGTCCGTGGAGCGCGACGCCCAGCGTAGGCAGACAGGAGTTCACCGTGTTCAAGTCGAGCGCGCCGGCGCCTGTCGCTCCTCGTCGAATACACGGGAACCAGGTAGCCGCCCCGCGAGCATCACGAAGAGCACGTTCAAGACGGGCACGTGCTCGAGCCGCTCGCCGCGCGGCGTGCCCTTCCCGCGCAGGTTCTTCGAGTTCAAGGGGCGAGGCGCCGAGGTCGAGCTTCATGCGGACAGCGTAGTCCGCGCGCGCTTCGACGACGGGGCATAGGCATAGACGAGCGCCGTGACGACGACGATCTCACGACGACGCTCAGCAGGCTCTGCCAGAAGGCGTCGTCTTCTTGAGCGGGATGACGCCACCTTGCCCGCACCGTCCCCGGCGACGATCGCGCGGACCGACGGCTGGAGCGCCGACGGCGTCGCCATCTGGAGCGCCGCGGAGCCGGACAGCCCTGCGCCCAGATGCTGCAGGCCAAGGAACGCTCGCGGCGACGGCCCGGTAATCCACACCTTCGACGCGCCTCGCGATCTCCTTGGCGAGCATCGCGCACAGAATCAGGCTGAAGCCCCAGATTGAGCACGACGCGGCCATGAAGAGCGCACCATCGCGATGGCCACGCGCACGGCGACCGCGGGAGCAGCGCGAGCGCCGAGATGACGCGGTACACGGGCCGCGCCGTCGCGACGACGTATCCCGTGATGATGATGACGAGCGCCATTTGCAGCGTGAAGGGCAAGAGCTCCCAGAACCCGTCGCCCCAGATCGTGACCGTCTCGACGAGCGCGCCGCCGATCCCTTTGGCGGCGTAAAGCCGAACGACGGCCGCGATCACGACGAGGAACGTCGCGACCAGCGCAAACACGAAGGCATCGGGGATCCACCGCTCCGCCCACGCCGTGAACCGCACCGCGATGCGGGCGAAGAAGGTCCCGGCTTCGCCCGCGTCGTCCGGGGATTCACCGCCCTCGGGAGGAGTCGCCGCCGGAGGGCTCCCTCCCGTCAGAGAGCTCGGCAAATCGGCAGCGGACATGCCGCCGAGCTTCTCACGAGGCGGCCAACCGGCAAAGTGCTTTGCGCGGACGGAAGACCCGCAAAGCGCTTCGCGTGCGGATACGTAGAGCTTGAAGGAATTCTTCGCCCGGAGATCGATGCGGCGCCCGAACACGAAATCCGAAGTGTCGACGTCGCATTCGGCGAATCCCCTAATTCCCCGCGACCAACCGGACGCGGTAAGCTCCGCTCTCCATGGAACCCGAATTCTGGAAGGCACGTTGGGCGGAGGGGAAAATCGGTTTTCACGAGGGGCAGGCCAACGCGCTCTTGGCGGAGCACGTCGGGGTATTGGGTGAGGGGCGGCGCGTGCTCGTGCCGCTCGCGGGGAAGACGGAGGACATGGCGTTCCTGCGGGCGCGGGATCACGAAGTGGTCGGCGTCGAGCTCGTCGAGGCGGCGGCGCGTGCGTTCTTCGAGGAACACGGGCTCTCTCCGATCGCGACGGCATCCGCGCACGCGACCATCCTGCGAGCCGAAGGCGTCACCATCGTCGTTGGCGATTTCTTCCGAACGACGCGGGGCGAGCTCGGCGCCGTGAATGCGCTCTACGATCGCGCGGCGATCGTCGCGCTGCCACCGGACATGAGGAAGGCCTACGTCGCGCACCTTCGCACGCTCCTTCCGAGCGGCTCGCCGGGGTTGGTCGTCACCTTCGAGTACCCGCAAGACCGCATGGCGGGGCCGCCGTTCTGCGTCGACGAGCGAGAGATCCGTACCCTCTACGACAACGCGCACGTCGAGCACCTCGCGTCCCGTGACGCGACCGGACCAAGGTTCGCGAGCGAGGGGATTCGCGCACAAGAGCACGCCTTTTCCGTGACGTTCTAAACCGTGCCATCGCACGAAGAAACGACGCGCGCAGATCCTGGAATCATCTCAGGGAGTTCATCCCGTTGGAGATATGTCCAGCAACGACGTCCTTTTCCATTTTTCCCAACGTCTCCAAAGCGCACCACGTCGAATCCGAGCCCGTGGCGTGTTGAGTGATCGCCGATGGCGGGTAAGATGATCGTCAAGCGGGGTGCGGCGGGTGCCGCCTTCGTCGATTCGGTCGTTCATTGACGGAAGGGACCAGGCTTCGAGCTGGGCATCCTTCCTCGAAAGCGAGAAACGATGCGAAGCAAGGTGCAACGTGGGTTCTTCGTCCTCCTCATGGCGGCCATCGGCCTGGGATGCAGTGGCCCGTCGGATCCGTTCGGAGACCTCAACGATCGACACACCAACGGCGCCGATGCGTCGTCCTCGTCGGTCGACGACGACGATCCTTCGACGAACGACGGGGACTCGTCGAACCGTCCGGGCGACGGCAAGCCGTCGAACGGGACCCCCGATGCGGGGAGCGGCAGCGGCAACGATGACGGCAACGAAAACGACGGGAACAACGGCAACGACGGAAACAATGGCAACAACGGGAACAACACGCCGCCCGTCGCGACGAAGACCCGAAAAGTCAAAGACCTGACGGGGACGCAGACGAGCTCGGGCAAGTTCGCGGTCGGTGGGACCGACCTCGGAATCGCGGTGCGGCAGCCGAACGGGAAGATCGCCTACGTCTTCGGCGACACGTTCGCCGGCGACAAGGTCGGGTCGTCCGATTGGCGCTCGCCGGTCCTCCTCCGCTCGGAGCCCGGGAACTTGGACGCCGGTATCACGTTCAACGGCGCCGCCGGCGGCTCGCACGCCAAGCAGATCCTCGACTATCAGCACAACCACAAGAATCCCGACTACTCGACCTGGCTCCCCTCGGACGTGATCACGATCGGCCAGCGGATGTATATGCATTACATCGTCAACAATGGCCTCGGAAACGTGCAGTGGACGCAAATCGCCTATTCCGACGACAACGGCGAGAACTGGACGCTGAGCAACGCGCGCTGGGAAGGCGGCGAAAACAACTCCCTGCAGCAGCTCTGGACGTGGGAGCGAGGGACGGACGGCTACGTCTACGTCATCTCGACGAAATTCATCTCTCGCGACAAGGGCATGATTCTCCACCGCGTTCCCGAGGGGAAGATCCTCGACAAGAGCGCCTACCAACCGTGGGGAAACAAGAACGGCAAATGGGCCTGGGGCAATCCGGCCACGCAAATCCTCGGCGGGAAGACCGGCGAGATGTGCCTCCGTCGCATCGAGAACAAGTGGGTGCTCTCGTGGTTCAACGCGGGCTCGTACAACATCACGATCAAGGTCTTCGACGATCCCACCGACGATCTGAGCAAGGCCAAGACGTACGCGCCCGTCAAAGGCGGATTCTTCGAGAACGACTCCACCGTCAACCAACTGTACGGCGGCTACATCCACCCCGACTCCACGCTGAGCAACCTGCACCTCATCATCTCGCAGTGGGTCAGCAACGGAGGTCCCTACCGCTCGATGCAGTTCTCCACGAGCCTCCAGTAGTCGCGTTCGACGCGCGGTCGGATCCGCGGTCTCGTCCGGCGTCGGAGACGTAACGGGACCGCGTGGACCACGTTCACGGCGGGCGACGACGGACGTGCGGCGGGCGGCGTCGGCGCCGATGCGGAATGCAACGCATCCCACAACCTCACTCCACGCCCTTCATCGTTCCCATCGAGAGAGTTCAGCAACGACGTTCTTTTCCACCGTTTCGACCGTCTCCAATGCGCGCCGTACGAGATCCCGAGTCCTCCGCTCGTGGAGCACGCGCTCGCGCCAGCTAAGATGACGTTCGAAGGAATGCGGCCGGTGCCGCGTCCTTCGATTGGGTCGTTCATGGATGGAAGGGAACGCGCGAACGCGTGGTCTCTCCTCGAAAGCGAGAAGCGATGCGAAGCAACGTGCGGCGGGGACTTTTCGTCGTCTTGACGGCGATCGGCGTGGGGTGCAGCGGAACCACCGATCCGTTCGTCACGCCCATCGGTCAACGACCGGACGGAGCAGACGCCTCCTCGTCCCAGCCCGATGACGAAGACGCGTCGACGAACGGTCGCGACGCCACGACGGACCCGCCGGATGCCGATCCCCCCGCGGACGGCGGAGACACGGACGCGGGAGAACCCTCCGTTCCGGCGAAGACGCGGAAGATCAAGGATCTGACGGGCACCAAAACGAGCTCCGGGCAGTTCGGCGTCGGAGGGACGGATCTCGGAATTGCCGTACGACAGCCCAACGGGAAAATCGCCTACATCTTCGGCGACACGTTCGGCGGCGACGGCGTCGGAACCGGCGACTGGCGCTCCCCCGTCCTGCTCCGATCGGAGCCTGGAAACTTGGAGGCTGGCATCACGTTCAACGGTGCGGCGGGCGGGCAGCACGCCAAGCAGATCCTCAATTACCAGCACACCGACGGCATCACGTGGCTGCCCTCCGACGCGATCACGATCGGCAATCGGATGTATCTGCACTACATCGTCAACAAAGGCCTCGGAAACGTGCAGTGGACGCAGATCGCGTATTCCGACGACAACGGCGAAAATTGGACGGTGAGCAACGCCCGCTGGGAGGCCGGAGAAAACGACTTGCGCCGCCAGCTTTGGACCTGGGAATTGGGGACCGACGGGTACGTCTATACCTTGTCGACGAGGTTCATCAAACGCGACCGCGGAATGATTCTACACCGGGTTCCCGTCGACAAGATTCTCGAAAAGGGCGCATACGAGCCGTGGGGATACAAGGACGGGAAGTGGGCGTGGGGCAACCCCGCCACGGAGGTACTCGGCGGACAGACCGGAGAGATGTGTCTTCGTAGGGTCGAGAACAAATGGGTATTGTCATGGTTCAATGCGGGGGACTACGACATCACGATCAAAGTCTTCGACAGCCCGACGTCCAACCTCATCGAGGCTAAAACCTACAAGCCGGTCAAGGGAACGGCGTGGGGAAGCGAAGACGACACGCACGTCGCGCAGCTCTACGGGGGATACATCCACCCCGATTCCACGCTGCACAACATGCACCTCATCATCTCGCAGTGGAATACCGACAAGAACTGGCCCTATCGTTCGATGCAGTTCGTCACGGGCGTCGAAAAGAACTGACGCTCACGACGCCGGTAAGTTCGCGAATCGGGCGATCGTGTCGACCAGTCGATGCGAGTCGACCGGTTTGCTGACGTGCACGTCGAACCCCGCCGATCGCGCGCGCATGGCGTCTTCCTGACGCGAATACGCCGTGAGCGCGATGGCGGGGAGCTGCGTGTTCGTTTTTCGGATCTGCTCGACGAGCCAATAGCCGTCGTGTGTCGGCATCCCGATGTCGCTGAGGAGCACGTCGGGCGCGAACGCGTCGACGGACGCCAGCGCTTCGTCGGCCGAGCCCGCGGTCTCGACCACGGCGCCTTCGCTCGCCAAGAGGAGCTCGAGCACTTCGCGCGAGTCGACGTCGTCCTCGACGATCAACACCCGTGCCCCTTCGAGCGCTCCGCGCGCGCACGGATCCGCGCCGAAGCGCGGGCGTTTCGATCGACCGTTCGGCTCACGATCTTCGGCGGGGGTCATGAAGCGCTCGCTGGCGGCGCGGGGCGGGAATGGCGGCGACCTCCTCGAAATGGTGCCGCTCTTCTCGCTCACCGCGCGCCCGTGCGTTTCTCGCAGGATTCGTTCCCACGTCCGCGAGCCCGGCCTTGTTCGATGCGCGCCCCGACGGCGGCGCCTCACCCTGGCCTCCTGCGCGGCCTCACCCCGGAATGGCGGCCGGATCCATCCAGATCACCTCCCAGTGGTGCCCGTCGAGATCGTAGAAGCTCCAGCTGTACATGAAGCCGTGATCGGCCTTGTCCATCGCCGGGCTTCCACCGGCCTCGACGGCCTTCTTCACGAGCTCGTCGACCTCTTCGCGGCTCGTGCAGGAGAGCGCGAAGATGGCTTCGGTGTGCGCGCGGGTGTCGCAAATTTGGCGCTTGGTGAACGTCTGGAAGAACGGCTCTTGGAGGAGCATCACGAACCCCTCCTCGCTCAGGACCATGCACGCCGCTTTGTCGTCCGTGAAGTGAGGATTGTAGGAAAAGCCCAGCTTCGCGAAGAAGGCCTTCGTGCGCTCGAGATCGCGGACGGGGAGGTTGACGAAGAGCTTGCGCGAGTTCTTGGTTTCGGTGGCCATGGCGGTTTCCTTTTCGCGCATTGACGGCGCGGTGGCGCGTCCGGAGCGCGTGCGTCTCGCGTTCTGCCGCGGCGCACCTCACCAAACGCTTGGTTTTCTCTTTGGACCGGCGCCAGAGCAGGAAATCATCGGTCGACCGGAAAAAAATCGACCGGGAGCCGGAGCGGCAAGCCGAAGCGCTGGAACAACGTCGCGACGTCGAGGAAGGAGTTCCAGCCCGAAATGGCGTCGCCCGAGAGCTCGAGGACGACGAGCGCCCACGCCTTGTGGCCCCCATCGGGATCCACGCGGTATTGACCGAACGCGGGGAGGCCGCACGCCGACGTTCGGACGAGCCGCGATCCGCGACAGCCGACGCCGTGCCCCGAGAGCCACGCGCGCACGTGCGCCGGGCCGCGCAGCCAGAGGTCGTAAGGAGGCATCGAGAAGGTCGCGTCGTCGCGGAGGAGCGCGGCGAGACCGTCGACGTCGTAGCGCTCGAAGGCGTCGACGTACCGGTCCACGAGCGCGGCTTGGGTCGACGACAACGCGACGATCGGCTCGCCCACGGGGCGGCTCGCGAGCGTGGCGCGAGCACGTTGCAGCGCGCTGTTCACGGCGGCCACGGACATGTCGAGGGACTCGGCGACTTCGGCGACCGACCAGCCGAGCACGTCGGTGAAGAGGAGCGCGGCACGCTGGCGGGCCGGGAGGTGTTGGAGCGCCGCCACGAACGCGAGCCGGATGCTCTGCCGGAGCACGGCGGTCTCGGCCGGATCGCCTTCGGCGGGGATCGCCGACGCGTCCGGGACGGGCTCGAGCCAATGCATGCGGTCGCGCGACTGGAGCGGATCTTCCGGCGTGCCGACCGGTCCCGTGTCCATCGGCCGGATGCGTCGCGAGCGATCGGCGAGTGCGTCGAGGCACACGTTCGTCGCGATGCGGTAGAGCCACGTCTTGAGCGACGCGCGCTCTTCGAACCCGTCGATGCTCCGCCACGCGCGGACCATCGTCTCCTGGACGGCGTCGTCGGCCTCGGAGACGGAGCCGAGCATCCGGTAGCAGTGGCCGATGAGCGCGACGCGATGCGCTTCGAGGCGGTGCTCTTCGAGAGAGAGGGTCGCGGGCATGGGCGAGACGTTACCTCACACGGCCACGCGCGCCAGCGCCCAAGTCCGCCGAAGCTCGGGGCCATCGGACCCCAAAAATCGGGAGATCTCGTTTCCGTGACTGGCGTATTCTCGAACCATCGACTCGTGATGCATCTTCCCGACCAATCGCGGTGCCGGGGACCTTCGGACGGCGACGTGCATGTCTGATCGGCAGGCGGACCGCATTCTCGTCTTCGCGCGCACGGTGTACCGCGAGCTTCGGCGCGGCGGGCACGGGCGCGCCGAGATGATTCGCTTCTTGAACGCGTTGCTCGACCAGATCGCGGACGACGGCGAGCCCGAGAGCATCGACACGGCCATCGGCGCGATCTGCCCCGACACCGGCCTCCCCAACGCCGAGCTCGCGCTACGCATGGTGGACTACGAAATCCGTCGCGTGACCGAGGGGCGGCAGCGTTCGTTCTTGCTCGTGTGCTTGGAGTTGTATTTTCCGCCCGAGACCTCGCCCGCGGACGTGCTCTTCGGACACCGTCGGCTGACGAACGTGATCCGTCACCAATCCCGCGACGGTGACGCGCTCGCGCGCCTCGATCACGACCGCTACCTCCTGCTCCTGCCCAACGCGGAGCCCGCCGTCGTCCCCGTCATCGCGGAGCGCGCGACGACGGCCCTCGACGGGATCCGGCGGCGCGAGGACGAGCGAGGACTTCCCCGCGGCGCGCTCGTCGAAGCGCGCACGGCGGCGTGCACGCCCGACGTCGCCGACGCCAAAGAGCTGATCGCCCGCTGCACGTGCGCGGAAGCGATTCCGTTCTACGGAGAAAAGGAATCGGCGTAAGGCTTTTTGAGGGCACGCGTGAATGCGAAAAGAGCGCATTCACGCGAACCTCGAACGAATCACCCGCGCGTCGTCACTTGCAGCTCGACGGCGCCGGCAGCGTGCATTTGCCCGAGATGCAAACGGCGGGCAGGAGGCAGCCGGGGCCGTCCTTGCTGCACGATTCACCGTCGGCAGCGGCCGGCGTGCATTGCCCATTGACGGCGGCCGAGCAGGTGCCCGCGGCCGGACAAACTCGGTATTTCGAAGGTGCGAACGAGTCGGCGCCGCACGGTCCTCCGGATTCGGCGATTTCGAGCGTCATGCACGACTTCGACAGATCGTTGCAGCCGGAGCCGTGCGCGACGTCGCAATCGGAGAGCTGCGCGCAGGAGTCGCCGGGTTTGCCCGTTCCCGGCTTACGGCAGACCGCCTTCTTCTCTCCGCAGACGAGGCCGTCGCTGCACGCGCCGTTCTTGCACGGATCGCCGTCGGCCGTGGGCGACGCGCACGTCCCGCACGAGGCGTCCGAGGATTTCGCGCAGAACGTCGACGCGCACTGGCTGTTGTCGCCGCACGCCTCTCCCTCCTTGCGCGTGCCCGGGATCGTGCACGCGGATCCGAGCTTTCGCGCGATGAAGTCGTCGCACGACACCGAGGGGAGCGACGACGCGCAGGCGTTCACGTCGTCCGCCGAAGCCTCGCGACCGGGCGCGCCGTTCGGTGCCTCGCAGCCGAGCACGTTGCGGGCTTCGCAGGTGGCGCGATCGCCGTAGAGGGAGCGCAGGGCGAAAGGCGCGCACGACTCCATCTTCGCGCAGATCGCCGTTCCGAGCGCCTTGCACGCCGCGGCGGTGTCTGCAGGAACCGGTTTCGACGGGCCGCCGTCGTCGTCGATGACCGCGCCGGTGTCCGTGTCCGTGCCGCTGTCCTTCTGTCCCGAGGGAGCGTCGGGCGTCGCGGGGTCCGACGACGAGCACGCCGCACCGAAGAACACCGCCGCCACGAACGAGCCAGAAAGCAAGACCTTCATCCGATTCACGCGACACCTCCC
>JBGAHN010000282.1:0-2527 GCA_044226145.1 Labilithrix sp.
CGGTCGGAGTCGGGCTCAAGGCCGGCGCTCGAATCGACGCGCGGACGGCGCCGAGAGTCCTTGGCCGGACGAGGCGTCCGCGGTTAGTCTTGAAAGACTCGCCGATGTCCGACGAAAAGAAGCCGATCGGTCGAATCCTGCTCAAGCGGAAACTCATCTCGCAAGAGGAGCTCGATCGGCAGCTCGAAGGCCAAGCGCGCGCGCACGACGGCGTCCCGCTCGCGTCGCGCCTCGCCGACAGCGGCGTCGCTCCGGAGCTCGACGTGCTCCGCGCGCTCGCCGAGCAGTTCGGGGTGCCGGGGATCGATCTCCATCAAGTCGCGATCTCGGCCGAAGATCTCGGGCTCGTCCCGCGGGAGATGGCGGAGAAGGGGCGCATCCTCCCGGTGCTCGTGCGCGACGACCAGATCTTCGTCGCGATGGGCGATCCGCACGACCGCCGCGTGATCGACGAGCTCGAATTCGTGACGGGCCGTCGCGTGTACCCGTACGTCGCCATCTCGACGACGCTCGAGCGCGTCACGCGCGCGGCGTACGACGGCAAGGAACAAGGGCTCCCCTACTACGTCGGACCGAACACGCCCGAGGCGACGCTCGAGCGGCTCGGCATCGCGCGGACGACGTTGCCGACGGCGCGTCCCCCGGCGAGCGCCCCCGAACCGGCGTCCGTGTTCGTCGACGAGCACCTCGCGCACACGGCAGCCATCGACGCGTTCTCCGAGACCGATTTCGGCGCCATCGGCGAAGAGGTCTCGCGCGTCACGCTCCTCACCGAAGACGAGCTCGCCGCGCCGAGCTCGCGCCGTGGCGGTCACGTCGGCGGTCACGTCGGCAAGCGCGTGCTCATCGTCGACGACGAAGAAGACATCCGCAAACTCGTTCGACGACTGCTCGTCGAAGAAGGCTACGACGTCATCGAGGCCGACCGCGGCCTCGTCGCGCTCCGCGTCGTCAAGGAGCACGTCCCCGATCTCATCGTGCTCGACGCGATGCTCCCCGAGCTCCACGGCTTCGACATCGCGCGGCGCATCAAGGGCAGCGTGAAGTACGGGCACATCCCCGTCCTCATGATGAGCGCCGTGCACCGCGGATGGCGCATCGCCGAGGACCTGAAGACGACCTACGGTGTCGAGGACTACATCGAGAAGCCGTTCCGCGTGAAAGACCTCGTCGCGAAGGTCAAGCACCTGCTCGAACGCACCGATCGCGAAGCGCCCGCGCACGATCCGGAGCGCATGGAACAAGACGCGGCGAAGTACCTCGAAGAGGGCATCGCGGCTTACCGCGCCGACGACGTCGAGCACGCCATGGATCTGCTGCGGAAAGGCATCGCGGTCGACCCCCTCGCCTACCGCCTGCGGTACCACCTGGCCCTCATCTACGGGAAGCTCGGGCACATCTACGACGGCATCACGGAGCTCGAACGGGCCGTCGACCTGAACCCCAAGCACTTCCCCGCCCTGAAAAACCTGGCCGTTCTCTACGAAAAAGCAGGCTTTCGCAACAAGGCCGTGGAGATGTGGGAGAGGTGCGTCCCGATCGCGCCGGATCCGGAGACCCGCGCCTCGATCAAAGACCACCTTTTCAAGCTTCTCTGAAGACCAAAACGGTTACTCTCGACGTCGTAGTCTGAGCCCTCTGCTGCGCTCCCGAGGTTTTCGGCGTGAAGTTCCTCTGCGACAACTGCAAGACGAAGTACCGCATCGCCGACGAAAAGGCGGCCGGCAAGACGATCCGCATGAAGTGCCAGAAATGCGGACATCAGATCGAAGTGCGCGCAGAGATCACCGAGACGAGCGCGGCGACGTCGACGATGCCGCCGGCGATCCAGCTGCTCGATTCGAAGCCGGCGCCGCGGCCCAGTCTCGCCACGAGCCTCGCCACGCAGAAGCCGCGACCGTCGCAGGCCGTGCCGCCGGGTGGCGCGCTCGCCGGTGCGTTCCAGAAGTCCGTGCAGACGTCGGCGCCGCCGGCGCTGACCCCCGATTCGAGCGCGCTCGACGTCAACGTGACCGACGAGTGGTACGTCGCCATCAACGGCGTGCCGGTCGGGCCGGTGCGCATCTCGGAGATCCGTCGCAAGGCCGCGACGGGCGCCGTCACCGAAGAGTCCTTGTGCTGGCAAGAGGGGCTCGAAGAGTGGCGGCCGATTCGCTCTGTGCCGGAGCTCGCGGCGATCATCCGCGAGGCCGCGCAAAGCAACCGGGCGTCGCTCGTGGGGCCGCCGCCCGAGACGCGTCCGCCGGCGGCGAGCGTGCCTCCGCGTCCTCCCCAGCGGCCCGCACCGCCGGCCGCGCCGCGTCCGGGAGGCGTGACCCCGCCCCGAGCACCCGCGCCCCGGAGCAACGTCGTCCCCTTCCAAGGGCGCTCGCCGAGCGGCGAACGACCGATGGTCGAGGAGCGGCGGCTGTCGTCGTCCCCTGCGTTCGGAGCCGTCGCGCTCGCGCCGCGGGAGTCCGTCCCGGGACAGGCTTCCTTCACGCCCCCGGCCCCCGTGGTGGCCGAACCGTTCGCGCCGCCGCCGATC
>JBGAHN010000131.1:0-16792 GCA_044226145.1 Labilithrix sp.
GAGCTCCCGCGCGAGCTCGTTCCACGGCTCCTCCGCCGTCGCGTGGATCGCGCGGAAGTCCGTGAGCACGTGGTATTTGAACGCGCCGAGCTCCCACACGAAGCCGTGCGCGAGCGCGTCCCTCGGCCGGAGGTATTCGAGCCCCTTCGCCAGGTCACGGAACCGGAGCCACTCGCCGTCTCCCGCGACGGAGATCGCGTCCGCGAGGTGCCGTCCTCGGGCGGCGCCGTCGTCCTTCCGCGCCGGCACGCTCCCGTCGATCGCGCCGCGCGTCGATTTGAACTTGTTGTTGTAGAGGACGAGCGCGCTCTCGCCGCCCGCGCGGTTCGAATACGCGAAGACGTCTTCGTCGACGCCACCCGACCCGGTGACGAAATCGTACCATTCGAAATCGCGGACGCCGCTGAACAAATACCGCTTTCGTAGAATCGGGAAGATCTCGCGCTCGTGCCGCTCGACGAATCCGGCGTTCGGCGCCTCGTCCCATTTCGCGCGCCGGTATTCCATCCCGTATTTTTCGTGCAATCCCTCGATTTGGCCGTGCCCGAACATCGGCAATCCCGGCATCGTCGACAGGAGCACGCAAACACCGAAGTATTTGTCGTCCCCGCCGAACTGCGCGACGGCCGTCTCCTCGTCGGGGTTGTTCATGAAATTGACGAAGCGCTTGAGGATCTCCGGATCGAATTCGAGGACGTTCCGGATCGTCTCTCGGTATTTCGAGTTTTCTTCGCGCTTGAGCATGTTCATGAACGCGGAGTTGTAGACGCGGTGCATGCCGAGGCTCCGGACGAAGTAGCCCTCCATCATCCAGAACGCCTCGGCGAGCAGCAGCGTGTCCGGCGCCTCGCGCGCGACGACGTCGACGACCTCGCGCCAGAACTCGACGGGGATGGCCTCATCGAACGCCTCCTGGCTCATCGCGTGATCGGCGCGCGACGGGATCGCGCCGCCCGTGCCCGGCAAAGGGAACCAGAGGCGCTGGTAATGCCGCTTCGCGAGCGTCATCGCCGCGTCGAAACGGATGATCGGGAACATCCGCGCGACGTGCAGGATCGTGTCGATGACCGCGCGTCGCACCTCCGGCTTCGTGTAGTCGAGCTGCGCCGTGTCGTTCCACGGCATGCTCGTGCCGTCGTTGCCGTGGTAGACGAAGCGATCGCGGCCCGTCTCGCGATCGTGCCGCCGGAAGACCACCGCGGCGTCCGTCTTCGACCAATATCCCTCTTCGAGGAAGATGCCGACGCGCGGATCGTCGCTCAAATCCGGACCGCCGAATCGGTAATTCGGAAACGGCGGCGTCTCCGTTTGAATGAACCAATCGGGGTGATTCCGAATCCACGCGGCGTCGATGCCGACGTGGTTCGGCACCATGTCCGCCGCGAGCCGGATCCCGCGCTGCCACGCGCGCCGCCTCAGGTTCTCGTACGCCGCGTGGCCGCCGAGCTCCCGCGCGATGTCGTACGCCTCGAGCGAGTAGGCCGACGCGACGGCGTCGACGTCGCCGCGCATGCGCTTGATCTTCTGCGACGCCGCGCTCCGCTCGAAGAGGCCGATGAGCCAGAGCGCGTTGAACCCCGCGTGCGCGATGCGATCGAGCTCTTCGTCGGGTACTTGATCGAGCCGCTCGATCGGCCGGCGGTACGCGCGCGCGAGCTGGTCGAGCCACACGTACACGGTCTTCGCGAGGAGCACGACGCCCGGCATCCAGTCCCGATCCGGAGAGAAGCGCTTGGGCTCGGCTTCGTGCTCGTCCCCGAAGCGCAACGCGAGCGGGGAGGGCGCGCCGGGACCCGGGCCGCGCCGCTCGAAATAGGCATTCTCCTCGCGCAGGAAATCGCGCGCCCACGAGAGCCGTCGCCAGAGCGGGAGGCGATCCAGGCCGAACGCCGCGCCCCAGGTCCGTTCGATGAAGGAGAGCTGTTCGAAGATCGACCGCGGGGAGCGCCGCGCGGGCTCGAGCAAGACGTCGACGACGCTCTCGCCGTGCGGACCGAGCGGCTCGGTTCGCGCGAAGTACCGGCGCGTCTCGTCGACCATGATCCGGTAGCTCTCGCCGAGCTCCTGGTCGCCCGCGATGGGCCGCACGGGCTCGTACGCAGGGTTTTGGCTCGTGATCCAGAGGAGGAGGACCTCGTCGACGCAGCGTTCAACGGCGTCGTCGCCCCGCGCGAGGAACGCCTCGGGCGATCGCGCGGACGGATCGATGGGGTGGCCGGACCGTTCGACCTCGCGCAGGTAGGCATAGACGGCCGGAGGCGGCAGCGCGCGCAAGAAGGCGACGAGCGCGGGGCGTGCGCCGCTCGAGAGCCGCCCGTCGAGGCTCCGCACGAGATCCGACGAGCTCTTCGGATGACGCGCCCGATGGAACGCGAGGACGGCATGGAAGATCTCGTGCACGAGCGCCATCGCGGCCACCTCGGCCGGCTTCAACCGCGCTTGCCCCACCCGCCCGTCATGCGCGTTGATGCGTTCGGTGAACGCCCGCGCGGACGCCGCCGTCTCGAAGACGAGATCGCCGGCGCTCGTGAAGAACGAGTCGCTCTCACGCGTCGGGAAATACGCGTCACGCGCCGTCTTTCGTACGTGCATGCTCGACCTCTAGTACACTTGGTCACCCGGCCGGCGAATCGAATCGAGGGTCGAATCCGCGGGGCAGGGGGACGAGGGGCACGAGCAAGGTTCGGGCCGTATGCCGCGCCGCGGACCCTCCGGAAAGGTGGCTGCGGGCCGCTGCAGGTTTCCCGGGAACTTCGAGCGCGGGCGATTGTCCGGACCGAGACGAGCTGCGGGGTTTCGTCGCTTAACACTTCGCCCCGCGCTTGTTGCAGGATGGCCGAACGTGGCGCTGCCCGACGAGCTCGAATCCAAGCTGATCGAACGACTCGTCGCGCGTGACGAACGGGCGTTCAACGAGCTCGTGCAGGTCTACGGCCGCCGCGTTCACACGCTCGTCTTGCGCATGCTCGGCCATCGCGAAGAGGCGGAGGATCTCACCCAGGAGGTGTTCGTCCAGGTCTTCAAGGCGATCGGCACGTTCCGCGGCGACGCGAAATTGTCGACGTGGATTTACCGAATCGCCGTCAATCTCTGCAAAAACCGCGGCAAATACAACCGCGTCCGCCACGCGTCGAAGCAAGACGAGCTCGAGGCGGTGGCCGAGCAGATGCCGCTCGGCCAAACGGGGCGGGCGAACGTCGCGCGCATCGAGCGACCCGACGAAGCGATGGCGGGACGACAGGTCGAGCGCATCGTGCAAGACGCGATCCTCGCCATCGAACCGACGTTCCGCGAGTGCTTGGTTTTGCGTGACGTCGAAGAATTGAGCTACGAAGAAATCAGCGAAATCACGGGGCTGCCCGCCGGAACGGTGAAGAGCCGCATCTTCCGCGCGCGGGCTCAGCTCAAGGAGATCGTCGAACGCGAGCTCGGCGAGAAGATCGAATGAGCGAAAAATCCGTTCCTCCCGACGCTCCCGATGCGCACGACGGCGCGTCCGACGATCCGGCGTTCGCCGCCCTCCTCAAGCGCTCGCTCGACGTCGACGCCGGTGCCGGTCTTCCGGGCGGAGAGCAACGCCTCCTCACGAACGTGCAGCGAAAGCTCCGCGAACGCTCGCGCGGCAAGTTCTACGGCGACGGCTGGAGCACCGCCTCCGCCCGCGTGAACTACGTGCTCATCGCGCTCGTGATGCTGGCGATGGTGCTCGTCGCGTACCTCGCGCTCGGACCCACGGGGATCGTGCGCTGAAACGCCGCGGTTCGCGCCGTCGCCCGTGGACCGTGCCGTGATGCCGCACGCCGCGCGGCGGTTCAGGCCGGTTCGTCGACCCAGCGCGCGAGCACGGCGGTGATGTTGTCGGGTCCGCCGTTTTCGTTCGCGCGTTCGATGAGCTTCGAGGCGGCCGTCTTGAGATCGGCGTGCTTCGTGACGATCTCGAGCATCTCGGGATCTTCGACGGGACCGGAGAGCCCGTCGGAGCAGAGGATGTAGACGTCGCCTTGGCGGGGCGCTTCGAACCGCGTGTCGACCTTGACGGTGTCTTTCATGCCGAGCGCGCGCACGATCACGTTCTTGTGCGGGAAGTTCGCGATCTCCTCGGGCGTGAGGCGCTTCATCTTGATGTAGTCGTTGAGCAGCGAGTGGTCCTCGGTGAGCTGCTCGATCTTGCCGTCGCGCACGCGGTAGATGCGTGAATCGCCGACGTGCGCGACGTAGACGCCCTCTTCGACCGCGAAGAGCACGACGATGGTCGTCCCCATGCCCCGCTTGCCGGACTCGCGCTGCGCCGTCTCGTAGATGCGAAGGTTCGCGAGCTTGATGCCCGTGATCAGGCGGTTTTCCTCGTACCCCTTCGCGCGGTCCATTTTGTAGGGCCAGGTGCGTTCGGGGTCGGTCGACGTGGCGGCGAAGAACTCCTTCAAGGAGTCGACCGCCATCTTGCTGGCGACCTCACCCGACGCATGACCTCCCATGCCGTCGGCCACCACGTAGAGGCCGCTGTCCTCGATGATCGAGAAGCTGTCCTCGTTGTGCGTGCGCTTCATGCCGACGTTCGTTTCGCCGGCGACTTCGATGCGGAGTGCCACGACAAAAGATGGTCGAGGGGCGCGCGCCTTCTGTCAACCGAGTTTGCCTGCAGCGCGGCATTTTCGGAGCGTTCGAGGGGTGGGATGCCGGTGCTTTGGTCGCGCCACCGCCCCCGCTTGGCGGGAGCGGCGCTCGGCCGTCGGCGTCGATGGGAGTGGCAGGGGCGTCCGCGACGTGCCTCCGACCGGGGCTCAGGTCGCCGGCGGGGCTGCCTCGAGCGTGACCGTTGCCTCGCGGAACTTGCCGCCGCGGAAGACGAGGAGCTTCACGGCGTCGCCGACCGCGTGCTCGCCGATCGCTTCGGCGAGCTGTTCGGGGGTCTCGACGGGCTTTCCGTCGACGGCGACGATGGTGTCGGCGTCTTGCCCGGCGACGAGGCCGGCCCGTTCGGCGGGGCTGCCGGCGGCGACGCCCATGACGCGCACGCCGTGGAGGTTCCCGGACGCCGCCGGCGCGCCTCCGAGCCCGAGCCAAGGCGCGGGAAGCGCGGCCGTTTTCGGCGTCGTCATCAAGAAGCTTCGGACGGCGTAGATGGGCGCGGCCACGGTCATCGGGGTGCACGGTTTTGGCGTCGCCGGCGTCGCTGTCGCCCCCGCTCCCGTCGCCCCCGTCTCCGCGGTTCGCGCGTCGTTCGCTTTGGTCGAAGCGCCCCCGGTGTTCTTGCAGACGCGAACCAGGGTCCCGATCACTTTGCCTTGCGGATCGAGGATGGGCGCTCCGAGGACGCTGGGAAGCCCCTTGAAGTCGACCTCGAGAGCGCCCTGCAAGAGCTCGCCGTCGGCCGAGCGGGCCTCCATGGGGCCTTTGAGGGCGATCAGAACGGCGTTCAGCTTTCCGCCTTTCGGCAGGTACGATTTCACGGCCCCGTGCTCGGCGCCGGCCGACGACGGCGTGAGCCCGTCACGCCACTTGCCCGAAAGAGGAACGAGCAACGCGAGATCCCAATCCCGGTTCACGTGGCCGACGCGGGCCTTCACGACGGAGCCGTCGGCGTAGCGGAGCTCGAGGCTCTTGGTGTCGCGGAGAGCGGACGACGACGTGAGCACGCGCCCATCGGTTCCAAGCACGATACCGACGGCGATGGGACGCCCGGAGGTCTCGACTTGCACGATGCCTCGGCGCTCGGCCTCCGCCTTCGACGTCGCCGTGGCGTTCGGCGGTCCAGCGTCCGGCGCCGCCATCCCGCGTGGCATCGACGCGGCGGTCACGATCCCGACGGCCGAGAGGGCGAGCGCCGCTCGAAGCAACGCTTTGCGCGAAGATCGTCGGAGACGTCGTGGAAGAGAATCGGGCTCCTGGGACGGACGTTGGGCCGGGAGTCCGGCCGAGCCGCAGGCCAGGTCTTGGACCGAATGTCGGGAAAGGTGTCGCGTCGCTCGCAACGGCATGGCGGTCCCATTTTCCTAGCATCCTCCGTGCCGTTCGTCTTTTCGTCCGCGGACGCGAGGGGGCGAGTGCCTTGGTGCACCTCCGCGCCCATTCGCCGGCGCCTTTCCGGGGGCATCCGGGCCGGCCCGTGGCTTCCCTTGACGCCGCGTCGCGAACGGGGGAAACACCCGGGATCATGAGCGCAAGTGACGGAAAATCGGCCGATTCCCACGCGCATGGCGCACATGGCACGCCGCCGGCGCCTCCCGAGCCGCACACGCCGGCTTGGCTCACGCTGCTCGGTGTCGTCCTCTTCCTCGTGGCCGGCCTCGCGTGGGGGCTGAGCTCGCCTTCGTCGTCGAGCGACGGTTCCGGGGCCACGGCCGCTCCCGCGGCGGATTGATCGCCGTTTCGTCCCTCTTTCGTCGGGGAGTTCCTTCCTTTCGGGCGGCCTTCGCCGCGCGTTGCGTTTTCGAACTGTGAAGCGGCGGTCATAGGGGCACCGCGAACGGTTCGTGCCGATCGAGAGTCCGACCATGTCCTCCCCCACGAATCCGTCTTCCTCCGTCCGCGGCAGCGTGGCCCGAACCGACGCGACCGGGGTCGCCGCGATGGACCCCGCGCTGCTCGCGTGGACGTCGTCGCTGGCGCACGACCGCTCCCTCGCGCGCGAAGATCTCCTCGGCAGCGCGGCGCACGTGACGATGCTCCGCACGGTGGGGCTCCTCGATTCGAACGACGCGCGGGCGCTGCGTGGCGCGCTGCTCGCCATGTTCCGCGAGGCGGAGGCCGGCACGCTCGCGCTCGCCGACGACGAAGAAGACGTGCACATGGCCATCGAGGCCCGCCTCACGCACGAGCTCGGCGACGTCGGCAAACGCCTCCACACGGCGCGCTCGCGCAACGATCAGGTCTCGCTGGCCCTCCGCCTCCACGTGCGCGACCAAGCGGCCGAGACGCTCCGCGACGTCGTCCTCCTCGCGCGCGATCTGCTCGCGCGCGCCGCGGCCGATCGCGACGTCGTCCTCCCCGCGTACACCCACCGGCAACGCGCCCAACCCATCTCGGGCGGCTTCTTCTTCTGCGCGTGGACGTCGGCGCTCTTGCGCGCGGCCGACATGCTCGCGAACGCCATCGACGTCGCGAACGTCTCGCCGCTCGGGAGCTGCGCGTGCACGGGGACGTCGCTCCCGATCGACCGCTCGGTGGTCGCGCGCCTGCTCCGGTTCCCGGCCGTGAGCACGAACGCGCTCGACACGATCGGCGACCGCGATTTCGCGCTCGATTTCACCTACGCCGGCGCGCGCGTGCTCCTCGCGCTCTCGCGGCTCGCCACCGACGTCATCGACTTCACGACGAACGAGTTCGCCTACCTCCGCATCGGCGACGCCATCGCGGCCGGCTCGAGCATGATGCCGCAGAAGAAGAACCCGGACGTCTTCGAGCTCGTTCGAGGCAAGACGGCGCTCGGCGTTGGCCACTTGTCGCACATGCTCACGCTCGTGAAGGGGCTGCCGACGGGCTACGCGCGCGATCTGCAAGACGATCGCGAGCCGGTGCTCGGGACGGGGCCGCTCGTTCGTGGCGCCGTCCGCGCCGTCCGCGCCGGTGTCCCGCACCTGTCGTTCGATCGCGAGCGTTGCCTCGCGGCGGTCTCGGACGGATCGACGCAGGCCACCGACGTCGCCGAGGCGCTCGTGCGCAAAGGGGTCCCGTTCCGCGAGGCGTACAAGGCCACGGGGCAACTCGTGCAACATGCACGCGATCGAGGCGTCGCGTTCGGGGCCGTCTCGCTGGACGAAGCGCGGTCCGTCCACCCCGCCTTCGACGCGGACGTGCTGGCCGTCCTCGAGCCGCGCGCCGCGGTCGCCGCCAAGAAGAGCGAGGGCGGGACGGCGCCGGAGCGGGTCGAGGAGCAAATCCGCACGCTCGCGGGTCGCGCCGACGCGCTCGAGGCGAAGGCCGCGCGCGTGCCGCGGCTCGCCGAGCTCGAAGCGGCCATCGCCGCGAGCGACCTTTGAGGGCTCGATCGTGCTCGAAGGCTCGTCCGTCGTCGTCGTCGTCCCCGCGTTCTGCGAAGAAGCCCACGTCGGACGTGTGATCGCGACGATGCCGGCTTTCGTCGACGCCGTCGTGCTCGTCGACGACGGCAGCACGGACGCCACGACCGAGCGGGCGCGCGAGGTCGGGCGTGCCCGCGCGGCGATGAAGCGAAGCACGGCGGGGCGAGATGCCAGCGTCGACGAATGGCTTCGCGTCGTGCGCCACGAAGCGCGGCGTGGCGTGGGCGCGGCGCTCGTCTCGGGCTACCGCGAGGCGCTCCGCTTCGCCTCGCGCGCTCCGAAGGCGACGGACGCGTTCTGTGTGATGGCCGGCGACGGACAAATGCACCCCGACGATCTCGGCGCCGTCGCGCGGCCCGTCGTCCGTGGCGACGCGCACTACGTGAAGGGCACGCGGTTCGGGGCGCGCGGCGTGCGCGGCACGATGGGGGTGCCGCGTTGGTTCGGCGGGCACGTGTTTTCGCGGCTGACGTCGCTCGCCGTCGGCCAGACGATCTCCGATAGCCAATGCGGGTTCACGGCGCTCTCGCGCGAGGCCGCCGCCGCGATCGATCTCGACGACCTTTGGCCGGGGTTCGGCTACCCGAACGATCTGCTCGGCCAGCTCGCGGCGCGCCGCCTGCGCATCGTCGACGTGCCCGTCCGGCCCATCTACGGCGCCGAGACGAGCAAGTTGCGGCTCCGGCACCTCCCGCCGATTTTTTACCTCATCGCGCGCGCGGCCGTTCGAAGGCGCACCGCGCGCGCCGCGACGCCAGGTTCGGGGGCCTCGCCGAGCTCTCGATTCGCCGGCAACCATTCTGATTCATTGGACAAATTTGCAAATGGCGCGACGGGTGACACCGATGTGCCCGCGCCCGATTCGAGCGTCCACCAAAAGGATGACACGGCCGAACACCCATTGCGTGGACGCCGCACGATGCCATCTTCTTGAGGAAGGATGCACGAGCCTCCGCGCAAACCGGGCAAGGGTCCGTCGTCGACCCTCGTGGGAGACGACTGGCTTCGTGAGTCGCCCGTCAACGGCAGCGCGTGGCGAGTCCCTCGCTCGAAGTCGGATCTCCGCAAGTGCGTGTACATGCCGGTGCCGCCGAGCGTGCTCGCGCACGCGTCGTGGTTCTCGTCGCCGCCGCTTCCGCCGGCGCCGAAGCCCGCGCCTCGACCCGAGGTGCAGGAGCCGCCCCGCCGGCGGAACCCGATGCGCGATGCGCGCATGTTCCCTGCCTACGATCCCGTGGTGTACGCGCGCCGCCGCACGCTCGTACCCTTCACGCCTCCCGCAGGTCCGCGCGTCGACGGACCGCTTCGGACGACGCCGCGCACGCCCCTCGCGCTGCCGGTCGAGCACAAGGCGCGGCTCCGGCAGACCCATCGCACGATGCGATCGCTGCCGTACGCGTCGTCCTCCGCGGCGCCGTCCCTCGCAGCTTCGCCCCTCGCTGCATCGCCGATCGCTTCCGCGCGACGCATGGGCTGGGATCACCCGGCGCTCGTCGGGTTGCTCCTGCTCGTCGCGCCGCCGGTCGGCGTCTCCGTGCTGTGGACCAGCCGGCGGTACGGCAACGAGGCGCGCATCGCGCTGACGATCATGTCGGGCGTGACCATGTTCCTCGCCGCGGCGGTGGCCATCGCGTTCGCGATCGTCCGCCACTCGTGACGGCGGCTACGACGCGTCGGCCAGCGCGCGCTCCACGATGCCCGGCGCCCAGGTGAGCGCGCGGTTCAAATCGAAGAGCTCGTCGAGCTTCGACGGCGTGAGCGGGATGTCGGCGTCGGCCGCGAGGTTCGTCCGGAACGTGCCTTCGCCCTTCCACGCGCGCATCGCGTTGCGCTGCACGAGCACGTACGCGTCTTGGCGGGCCATGCCCGCCTCCACGAGGGCGAGGAGCACGGCTTCGGAGTAATAGAGCTCCGCGGCGCGCTCGAGGTTCGCCATCATGCGCTCGGGGTAGGCGACGAGCCCTTCGACGAGCGAGCGTGCGCGGTCGAGCATGAACGCCAGCGTCGCCGTCGCGTCGGGGCCCATCATGCGTTCGACGGACGAGTGCGAGATGTCGCGCTCGTGCCAGAGCGCGACGTTCTCGAGGGCCGGGATCGCCGCGGCGCGGACGACGCGCGACAGGCCGCACAGGTTCTCGCTCAGGATGGGGTTGCGCTTGTGCGGCATCGCGCTCGAGCCCTTCTGGCCGACCGTGAAGGCCTCTTCGGCCTCGCCCACCTCGGACCTCTGCCAGTGGCGGACGTTCGTGGCGAGCCGCTCGATGCCGGCCGCGACCAGCGCCATCGCGCAGAAGAGCTCGGCGTGGCGATCGCGGGGCACGATCTGCGTGCTGACCGTCTCGCTCCGCAGGCCGAGGCGTTCGAGCGTGCGCGCTTCGATCTCGGGCGTCAGGTGCGCGTAGGTGCCGACGGCGCCGGCGATTTTGCCGAACGCGATCTGCGTGCGCGCGTGCGCGAGCCGCTCACGGCCTCGGCGCATCTCGGCGTAGTGGCCCGCGAGCGCCATGCCGAACGTGACGGGCTCGGCGAAGATGCCGTGGCTCCGGCCGATCATCGGCGTCGCGGCGTGCTCACGCGCGCGGGTCGCGAGCGCCGTGCAGAGCCGATCGAGGCGGGCGAGGAGCGCGTCCGTCGCGTCGCGGAGCAAGATCGCGAGCGACGTGTCGAGGACGTCGCTCGAGGTCATGCCGCGGTGCAGCCAGCGCGCGTCTTGCCCGGCCTGCTCCTCGACGTGCGTGAGGAACGCGATGACGTCGTGTTTGACCGTGCGCTCGATTTCGTCGATGCGCGCGGCATCCAGGGTGACGTTCTTCGCGCGGATGCGGGCGGCCGTGCCGCTCGGGACGATGCCGGCCTCTTCCATCGATTCGCAGGCGGAGAGCTCGACCTCGAGCCAGACCTGGTAGCGGTGCTCGGGGGACCAGAGGGTCGCGAAATCGCTCGGCGTGTAGCGCGGGATCATGGTGCGGGCGAACCTAGCACCACCGGGTTCCGGAAGGGGGCGAGCGTTCGTGAGGCTCGTCCGCGGGCGCGTGCCTCAGTCGTAGAAGCGCTTGCCGTGGCGGGCCATGTCGACGAGGAGCGGGGCGGGCTCGAAGCGGGGGCCGAAGCGCTCCTCGAGGCCGCGGAGGAGGCGCAAGACTTCGCTCGCGCCCAACGTGTCGACGGTGCGGAACGGTCCGCCGCGGAAGGCAGGGAAGCCCAGGCCGAGCACGGCGCCGACGTCGCCGTCGCGCGGGGAGGAGAGGACGCCGTCCGAGAGGCAGCGCACGGCCTCGTTGACGAACGAGAGCGCGCAGCGGAGGGCGACGTCTTCCGTCGAGACCTCTCGGTCCGCGATCGACGCGATGGCTTCGTAGACCGTCGGATCGGGGCGCCGCTTCGTGACGCCGAGGCGGCCGAACCCCGTCGGATAAAGGTAGAAGCCGCGCGCGTTCTTTCGGCCGCGTCGGTCGTCGCGTCGGAGCGCCTCGAAGGCGTCGGGGAGCTTCGCGCGCTCGCCGAAGCCGGCGTGCAGGACCTCGGCGATGCGCATCGCGAGGTCGATGCCGATTTCGTCGAAGATCTGGAGCGGGGCGGCGGAGAAGCCCCACGCGCACGCCGCTTCGTCGACGCGCTCGGTCGCGACGCCCTCGCTCACCATGCGCACGGCCTCGGCGAGCATCGGGGCCATCACGCGCGTCGTGTAGAACCCGGGGCCGTCGCGCACGACGAGGACGTGTTTGTGCTGGCGCTTGCCGAGCTCGATGGCGGTCGCGAGGGCGCGCGGTGAGGTCGCCGCGGTGCGCACCACCTCGACGAGGGGGACGGCCCACGCGGGGCGGAAGTAGTGCATGCCGAGCACGCGCTCGGGCCTCCGCGCGGCCTCGGCGATCTTCGCGATGGGCACCGACGAGGTGTTCGACGCGAGGACGCAGTCGTCGTCCACGACGTCTTCGAGTTCGCGGAGGACCTGGAGCTTCAACGACAGATCTTCGTACACGGCCTCGATGGCGACGCCGACGTGCCTGAAATCCGAGATGTCCGTCGTGCCGTGGAGGCGGTCGAACGCGCGTTCGCGGGCAACGAGGGAGAGGGCGTCGCGGGCGACGAGCTTGTCGATCGTCTCGTGGACGAAGCGCACGCCGCGGCCGAGGTGGGTGTCGTCGGCGTCGCGCATGTGGACGACGAGGCCCGCGCGGACGCTCGAGGCGGCGATGCCGGCGCCCATCAAGCCGGCGCCCACGACGCCGAGGCTCTCGACGGACGACGGGCGCGCGGCGAGCACCGCTTGCCGTTCGGCCGGGGGTAGCCCGAGGTCCTTCTTCAACTCCAGGGTCGCGAAGAAGAGCTCGACGAGGCGGCGCGACGCCGGGCTCACGACGAGATCGCCGAAGCATCGTGCCTCGAAGCGCGCCGCGTTGGCGAAGCCGCGGCTCCCGTAGCGCTCGAGGAGGTCGACGACGGCCACGGCGGCCGCGTCGGTCCCGAGCGTGCGGCGCTGGACGTCGGCCCGGAGGCGCTTCCAGAAGAGCATTCGCCCGAGCGGGTTTTCCTCGACGAGGACTTGTTCGATGCGGCTCGCCGCGCGGCTCTTCGTGCGCCACGACGGCGTTCGGCCGAGGCTCCGGCGACGCGCCCCGTGGACGCGCGCGCGGGCCAGGCGGGACTTCGCGAGGGCGCGCGCGAGCGAGGGGTTGCGCGACAGGCGGAGCGCGAGCTCCCGAGCCGCCGAGAGCGCGATCTCGGGCTCGACGATCTCGTCCACGAGTCCGCGCTTCCACGCGTCGTGCACGTGGAGCCGCTGCCCTCGGAGCCCGAGCTCGGCGGCGATGCGCAGCCCCGAACGTTCGGCGATCCGCAAAAGGCCGTTGCCCGCGGGCAGGAGGCCGAGCTTGATCTCGGGCAGGCCGAACACGGTGTCGCGCGTGTCGGTCGCGACGACGGCCGTGCACGCGAGCGCCATCTCGAAGCCGCCGCCGAGGGCGCATCCGTCGACGCACGCCACGATCGGCTTCGGCGAGCGCGCGAGGCGGAGGAGCACCCGCGCGAGCTCGCGCGCCAGATCCTCGGCGTCCGTGGCGAAGCGGAGGTCCTGCACGACGCCGAGGTTCGCGCCGGCGCAGAACGAGGCGGTCTTGGCGCTCCGGAGGACGACGGCGTCGACGCTCGCGTCGTGCGCGATGGCGGTCAGCACCGCGTCGAGCCGCGCGAGGAACTCCGGCCGGATCGTGACGTGGCGCGCGCCCGGATCGTCGATGGTCACGACCGCCACGCGCGCGTCGATGGTCCACTTCACGAGCGGCCCTCGGGGCGTTGCCGGCATCGTCGTCGTCCGTTCGGTCATCCTGGTTCTTTCGTCGACGAGAGCGACGACGGGAACGTTCATCATGCCGTTGAAATCATGAATTTACAGCGGATTAAGTGCTCATGACGCGCCGAGTCGTGTTGCGTCACGTTGCGTGATTCACCTTCCTCGGGTCATGTGCTAACGCGGACACTCAACCCGAATCGACGAACGAGGATGTGAAATGCCCCTTGCCGAAGCACTTGCCGATCCCACGAAGAAGCAAGAAATCATCAAGGATTGCTGCGAGCTCATCGATGCCGAGGTGAAAGACAAGGGTGGGATTTCCGGCCTCGCGATCAAGGCGGGCTACGGAGCGGTCAAAGGCATCAAGCCGGGGTTCGTGCAGGGAGCCGTCGAGGACCTCCTGCCGGAGTTCGCCAAGGCGCTCGATCCCATCTACGCCGATGCGGCGTCGCAGAACAAGCCGGTCGCCGACTTCTTCGCCGCGAACTCGAGCCGCGTCGCCGATGCGCTCCTCTCGATCACGGACGCCAAGGCCGCGCGCGCCAAGAGCGGCGTCGCGAAGGGGGCCTACGAGAAGCTCCGCGGATCGGCGAAGAAGAACGTCGAGCAGGCGGTTCCGCGCCTCGGCAAGCTCGTCGAAAAGTTCGCCTGAAGGTTTCGCCGTCCGCGCTGCGATCTTCGCGGCGCGACGACGGCGTCGCCGACAAAAGCCGGAAAATCGGCACGAAAAAGCCCGCATCGCTCGAAGGCGACGCGGGCTTTTCAGCGTTCGGCGCTTGCGATCAGGAGCTCGCGAGGCCCTGGAGGAAGAACGCGATGACGAAGCTCAGGAGGACGAGCGACTCGATCAGCGCGAGGCCGAGGATCATCGGCGTCTGGATGCGGGCAGCGGCGCCCGGGTTGCGCGAGATGCCTTCGAGCGCGGCCGCGGCGGCCTTGCCCTGACCCGTCGCGCCGCCGAGAACGCCGAGGCCGATGGCGAGACCCGCCGCCATCGCCGCCCAGACCTTCACGTCGTACTTGTTGGCGCCGACCTTTTCTCCGGCCTCTTGCGCGAAGGCAACGATCGGGAGGAGGAACGAAACGGCGAAGGCGAGGGTCGCGGGACCCAGCTTACGGATGCTCATCGGGACAGACTCCTGTTGAAAGCTCTATGTGGGGGACTTCGGGAGCGCGACGAGCGCGCTCATAATCGGTTTCGAAAAGGGACGCTAGAGGCTTTGTCCGTTTGCATGACGCAAAGCGGAATGGGGAAGCTTGACGGTTGCTCAGGCGTGCGCGGTCTTTCCATGGCCGTGCGCGTGTCCGTGGCCTTCGTCGTGTCCGTGGTCGTCGTGAACCTCCGTCGCGAGCGCGATGTAGATCGACGTGAGCAGGCAGAAGACGAGGGTTTGCACGAGCGCGACGAGCGTGCCGAGGATCATGATCGGCACCGGCACGAAGAGCGCGAAGATGCCGAGCGCGATCGACACGAGGAGGTGGTCGACCGCGATGTTGAGCATCAGACGGATGCTGAGCGTGACCGGGCGGATGATGAAGGTCGAGAGGAACTCGATCGCGAAGATGAGGATGTTGATCGGCAGCATCGCGACGCCCATCCACGGGCCGGCGAGGTGCTTGACGAAGCCCATCCCCTGGGCCTTGAGGCCGTAGAAGGTGAACGCGACGAGGACGACGACCGCGGAGCCCGCCGTGATGTTCCACGTCGAGGTCGGCGGCAAGAACCCGGGGATGAGCCCGAGGAAGTTCGAGAACAGGACGAAGAGCGCGCAGGTGCCGACGATGGGGAAGTACTTCTTCGCCCGCGTCGGACCCATCATGTCCTTCATCATGTCGTAGAAGTACCCGATGACGAGCTCGAAGAACGTGCGGAGCGAGAGCTTGTCGTCGGGGATGACGGACTTCTCGTAGTCCGCCACCTGGCTGCGGACCTTCAGCGCGAGCAGGACGAGCAGCAGCGCGATGAAGAGCGCCGCGACGATCGGCTCGGCGCCGTGCGCGTCGACGTGCTTGTGGCCGAGGAACGTCTCGCCGAAGTTGTGCATGTTCTCGCCGAGGGCGGGGAACATGGCGATCAGGTAACTGAAGACCGAAGTGTGCTCGGGCATGGTCGCGGGCCGCTCCATACCACGAACCGGCGGCAAAATGTCGTCTTCGTACGCTTTGCGTCAGAAAACGAAAAGTTTTCGCAAATAATTGAATTTCGAAGGAAATTTGGAGCGCCCAGCCGGTTTCGCGGGCCTATCGCTTGGGGGGACCGCGGCGCGATCGCTTCCCTACGGAGAGGCTCGAGAGGAGCGTGCTGAGGACGATGCCGAGGGGCAACACGCCGTAGCCGATGACGAGCGGGATGGGATCGACGACGCGTCGGCTCAAGATCAGCCAGATGCCGCCGAAGAGGAGGAGCATCTTGAACAGGGCGAACGCGCCCCAGGCGCCGGCGTAACGCTTGCGCTCGGTGGCGGGCGCTTCGCTGGCGTCGTCGTTGCCTTCGGGGCGAGCTTCTCCCGAGAGAGGCGTGCGGGAGGCTTGGGCCGTCGATGCGTCGCCGGGCTCGGGTTCGGCGTCGGTCTCGGAATCGGCGTCGGCGAGCAGCGAACGCACGATGAGGCGCATGGCGACGAGGTTCGCGACACCCAGCGCCGCGCCGACGGCGACGGACCAACCCGTGCGTCCTCCGAACAGCGTGAAGCCCACCGCGCTCAAGAAGGCGCCGACGACCGCGGCGCAAACGATGGCCGTCCTTGCTTCGTCACGGGTGCTGCGTGTCATCGTGGGTCCTCGTCGCGAGGGGGGCTCTCATCGGAGGCTCGGGGGCTTGCCGGAGGTTCGGAGCTCGCATCGCCGTCGGAGGTCTCCCAAGGATCTTCGCCGCGCTCGAGGGCTTCGTCGCGTTCGATGTCGCGTTGCATGTGCTTGGCGGCGCGAAAGAGTGCCCGGAATCCCGCATAGCAGCCGAGGAGGAAGCCGGCGAACGACAGCCAGTGCGTGCCGAGCTTTCGGTCCGCCCATCGCCCGAAGTAGTAGCCGACCGCGATGGAGGCGAGGAGCTCGAACCCGAGCGATCCATAGCGCCCGAAGGCCTTCATTCCGCGCATCGAGCCCATCGCGGCGGCCCTTCAAGCATTGCCGGTGGGGTCCGTCAAACCCTCCCTGTCGACCTCGAAGCCGCGGCCTCACGGGAGTGAGGACACGTCGTCACGCGTGTCGTCGGCGGATGGCCTCGGCTGGCCGGGCCAGGTCGCGGATTGGCCGGGCCACTCTCGTGGAGGGCGCAAGGTGTTGGAAAGACGGGGGTTCGACGGCGGCACGGCAAGTGCTGAGGTGGGGGCGTGGCAGCACGCACGTCGTGCGATAGAGTGGTGTTCGTGACCTCGGCCCGCGCTCGCTCGCTCCGACACGTCCGGCCCATCGAGCCACTCGTCTACCCATCGAGCGAGCCGGAGGACGAGAAATTGCCCGAGAGCACACGTCATTC
>JBGAHN010000132.1:0-16777 GCA_044226145.1 Labilithrix sp.
TCTACGGGTTCCAGCCGGGCGCGCGCCCGACGCACCTCATTCACCGCACCCAGGCGAAGCGGGGCGTCCTGAAGGGCCGCGTCGGCAGCCGGATGCGCGCGATGTGGCTCGCGTTCTTCTCGATGTTCCGTAAGCCGAAGTAATTCAATCACTTTTTGCGGACATCGAGTCCGTCGACGAATCGCGCGACGGAACAAAACTTCGAGCTCAGGCGTCCGTCTAATACTGACGTGAGCGTCGCCCATCCCCGCCCGCAGGCCGCCGATACCCAGACTGCCGCCTTCACCCGCGCGCCGCAGAAGCCCCGCACCACGTTCCCGCTGGTGCTCTGCGCGGTGACGCTCGCGGTCGTCGCGATGCACGCCGACGCGGTCATGCGCTACAGCACCGAGGCGTTCTGGGCCGGAATCGTCGCGACGATGGCGCTCGCCACCGCCGTCGGCGTCCTGCTCGATCGGATCCACACGCCGCTGGCGCGTTCGGCCGCGACGATTCTCCTGCCGACGGTCGCCGGCGCGATCATCGGCGTCGTCGTGCAAGGCCTCGTGCTCCTCGCGGTCCGTTCGATGGTGGGGACCGATGGCGAGCCGATCATCGTGCGTGACCTCGGGGGCTTCGTCGATACGACCGAGGCCGCGACGTGGCTCCTCGGCGGCGTCCTCCTCGGCGCGGTGCCGGCGCTCGTCGTTTGTCTCTTCCTCGGGCTCGCGGCTCGTGCGCTGAAGAGGCTCGTCGGCAACGACGCATCGGAGGGCTTCACCGTCGCGTTCACCGGGGCGGTCGGCGTCGTCTCGGGCTTCGCGCTCGTCCTCGTCGATCGCACCGAGGCGGCGCCGCTGCTCGTCGTGCTGGCGGGCTCGATCGTGGCTCTCCTCGTCGCGCTGCTCGTCGATGGGTCGCGCATCGCGTTCGTGAAGCGCGTGTTCGCCGGCGAAGACGGCGCGTTCGAGATCGTCCCGCAGACGCGCTTCGCCGACGACCGCTCGCTCGCATCGCTCGTCTCGGACGCGGGCACCGCGAGCGTGCTCGTGCGCGTCGACCGCACCCCCGGCTCGTATCGGTCGGCGGCCGCCGAGCCGATCGCGCTCCTCGGCGAGACCGAAGAGCTCACGCTTCGCCCGCTGCACCGCCGGCGCGTCGCGGCAGGCGCCATGCTCGGCGCGATGAGCGTGCTCGGCGCGCTCGCCGCGGCCGCGCATCATCTCGTGTAATCCCGCGTCGAGCCGCCTGTAAAACCCACGCTTTACGAGCTCGTCCGAAACGGTGTACGAAGCCGTTCACGATGGGGAGCGAAGCGGAGCAGATCGAGCTTCCGGACGGGCGCGTCGAGCTTCGGGGCGACGTCACGCTCGACGATCCTGCGCTCTTCAACGAGGACCTCGCGCCCACCGCAGCGTCCAAGCGCACCTGGACGACGTACACGTTCGCGGCGCTGTGGATCTCGATGGCCCACTGCATCCCGACGTACATGCTCGCGGCGGGCCTCATCAAGGCGGGGCTCAACTGGTGGCAGGCCCTCCTCGCGATCCTGATCGGCAACACGATCGTCCTCGTGCCGATCCTGGCGAACTCGCACCCCGGCACGAAGTACGGCATCCCCTTCCCCGTGTTCGCCCGCGCGAGCTACGGCGTCTTCGGCGCCAACGTGCCGGCGATCATGCGCGCGATCGTCGCATGCGGGTGGTTCGGCATCAACACGTGGATCGGCGGGCAGGCGCTGCAGACCTTCTTCAGGTCGATCTTGCCGAGCTGGTCGACGCTCCTCGGACCGCCCGCCGCCGCGTGCGTGTGGCAGGCGCCTCCGGGGGGGCTCGTGCCGACGTGCCCGTCGACCTTCGCGTGGCTCGTGTCGGGTCACGCGCCGACGGAGTGGATCAGCTTCGCGCTCTTCTGGGGCCTCAACATCCTCATCGTGTACCGAGGGATGGAGTTCGTCCGCAAGGTCGAGAATTTCTCCGCCCCGTACGTGCTCGTCATGACCGCGGCGCTCGTCGTGTGGGCCGTGACGCGCGCCGACGGCCTCGGGAGCGTCATGCGCGACGAAGGGAAATTCCGGACTTTCCGCGAGTTCTGGCCCGTGTTCGTCCCGAGCGTCACCGCGATGATCGGCTTCTGGTCGACGCTCTCGCTCAACATGCCGGACTTCACGCGGTTCGGCCGGTCGCAGCGCGAACAAGCCATCGGCCAGGTCGTCGCGCTGCCGACGACGATGACCGTGTTCGCCCTCATGGGCATCGTCATCACGAGCGCGTCCGCGGAGATCTACGGGCGCCCCATCTGGGATCCGGTCGAACTCGTCGGCATGTTCCCGTCCCGGTGGATCGTGGCCGTCGCGATGTTCACCGTCGTCATCGCCACGCTGGGCGTGAACATCGCGGCGAACGTCGTGTCGCCCGCGAACGACTTCACGAACATCAAGCCCGGCAAGATCAGCTTCAAGACGGGCGGACTCATCACGGGCATCCTCGGCGTGCTCATGGTGCCGTGGAAGCTCATCGCCGATCCGAACGGCTACATCTTCAAGTGGCTGCTCGGCTACTCGGGCGGCCTCGGGTCGATCGCCGGCGTCCTGGTCGCCGACTATTTCCTCGTGCGGAACAAGGAGCTCCGTCTCGCGGATCTCTACCGACGCGAAGGCGCCTACGCCTACGGCAAGACCGGCGTGAACCGCGCGGCCCTCGGCGCCACCGCGATCGGCTGCATCCTCGCGTGGATCGGCCTCGTCGTCCCCGCGCTCGCGATCCTCTACGATTACGCGTGGTTCGTCGGCGCCGGCGGCGCGGCGGCGGCCTACGTCTTGTTCATGCGCGAGCAACGGCGCGCCGCGCGGCGCTGAGGTTGGCCCCGCGGCTGCAACGGCCGCGGCGTCGGAGACGTCGTGCGCGACGGTGCGTGGTCGACGGCGCCGCGGTTACTCCGACGTCGTTTGACAGGTCGCGGCGAGCGACGGCGTCATCCAGGGGAACGACGTCGACCCCTCGCCTCCCATGGCCGGGTAGTACGTCGTGAAATTGTAGCACATCTCCTGATCGGTCCCTTCGCCCCACGTGACCTGCGTGTCGCGCGTGTTGTTCCACGTGCACGAGGTCGTGACGGTCTCACCGGGTTTGACGTCCTCGTTCGCGGGGTACGAGACCTGATCTTGGAAGCTGAAGTTCGGCGCGTCGACGACGACGTTCGTCTTGCCGACGACCGTGTGCGTCGTCTTCATGGCGGCGCCGAGGTCGTGCATGTGCGGCCACGATCGGATCAATTTCACGCCCGACGTGACGAGCGGCGGCAGCACGAAGTTGCACGTCACCGTCGTCTTCGAGCGCGGCGGGATCTTGAAGTTCATGCTCCCGAACGCCATGACGCCGGCGTCGTTCGCGCGGAGCTGGTCGGTCGTGCACACGTCGAAGCCGCTGTTGTCGGCCTCCCCTTCGAGGCCCTTGGCGTTGTTGTAGTGGAGCTGGAGCACCCAGTTCGTCTTCGCGTCGTAGGGGAATCCCGCTTCGGGCGGCAGGACGAAGTTGTCCGCGCCCGGCGCCCATCCCGCGACGAGCTTCCACGATTGCGAGCCGAACCCGCCGCACACGTACGGCGTCTTCGACACCGGTTCGGACGACTGCATGAGCAGCACGTGGTGCAGGATCTTGCCGTTGTCGATGTGCGGGGCCATCGCGGTGATGTGACGGCGCCCTTCCACCGGGACGTCGACGCCCACGCAGACGTACAGATCCGAGGCCTTCGGCATGACGAACTTGGAGGCCGAGCGAACGACCAGGTCGGCCTTGCAGTCGAGCGGCTTGACGTCGAGGGAGCCTTTGCCGTCGTCGCCGCCCGTGGCCGAACCGCAGGTCTCGTCCGATCGCTTCGCGCCTGCGGCGATCCAATCGTCGAGAATCTTCGATTCGGCCGCCGTGAGCCGCTCGTTCGGCGGCGGAGGCATCGGGCGGCGGTCGTCGTGGATACGCGCTTGGACGAGCTCGTAGAACTTCTTGCCGGAGATCGTGGCCTGGAGATCGTCGTACGTGACGAGCGAGTCGCTCGCGCCGTACTTCGGCGACGGGCCATGGCACCCCTGGCATCGCGACTTCAAGACCTGCGCGACGTCGCACGGAAGCCCGGTGACGGTCGGAGCCTTCGCGCCGTCGTCGTCGGTCGATGACTCGTCGTCGGTCGCACCTTGGTCCTTGCCGCGGCCATTTTCCTTGCCGGTCAGCTCTTCGTCGGCTCCGACCGGCGCGCACCCGACGTCGATGGAGAGGCCGAACGAAGCCACGACGACGAGAACGAGGACGGAGCCACGCGACATGCCGACGAACATTGCATCTGCCGCGCCAATCACCGGGCGTGGAACGACGGGTGCGGTCGCCGTCGACGGCGTATCGCCGACGCCATCCGAGGCGCATTTTCACCGCGCATTTGAAATGCCCGAAACGTGGGGAATGTCGGCAGAACCGTCCACGTGCTCGCGAGCATCGTGAACAGGTTCGTGTGCATGTCGGATCGCGATCGATCCATTCCAAGGCCCACCGCGCCGCGCCTGCATGGCCATGCCGAGGTTCGGACGAGCGGCGCGAGGCCGCTTCCACGCCGTACCCCACAAGGTTCGCGCAGTTGGGTTATACCGTCCGTATTCGTCATGAGCTCTCCTCTCGAACGGGCCTTGAAAACGCGGTCTCCCGGTGAACCCGTCGGGCTGTCGCTCGGCGCGATGAACTTCGGCAAGCGGACGCCGGAGCGCGAGGCCGAGGCGATCCTCGCGCGCGCGGTGGAGCGCGGCGTCGTGCACCTCGACACGGCGAACGCGTACAACGACGGCGCGTCCGAGCGGATCGTCGGCGCGTTCGTGAAGAAGAACGGCCTCCGCGACCGCGTCGTGCTCGCGACGAAATGCGGGTTCGGGCGGAACGCCGGCAAGCCCGAGGGGCTGTCGCCGGAGCGCCTCGTCGCGGCGTGCGACGAGAGCCTCGCGCGGCTCGATACGGACGTCGTCGACGTCTATTACCTCCACGTCCCGGATCACGGCACGCCCATCGAGCGGACGCTCGACGGCGTCCAGGCCTTGCTCGAGGCGAAGAAGATCCGCGCGTGGGGCGTGTCGAACTACGCGTCGTGGCAGATCCTCGAGATGATCCACCTGGCGGACGCGCGGAACATGCCGAAGCCGCGCATCGCGCAGCAGCTCTACAACGCGCTCATCCGGCAGCTCGACGTCGAGTACTTCGCGTTCGCGCGCAAATACGGCGTCCATACGACCGTGTACAACCCGCTCGCGGGCGGCCTCTTGACCGGGAAGCACGAGCGCGACGGCTCGACCCAGAAAGGAACGCGGTTCGACAAGAACACGTTCTACCAAGAGCGCTATTTCACGGACGTCATGTTCGACCACGTCGATGCACTGAAGGCCGTCGCGAACGAAGAGGGCCTGAGCCTGCTCGAGCTCGCCTACGCGTTCGTGGCGGGCACGGCCGGGGTCGATTCGATCCTGCTCGGGCCGGCGACCGTGGCGCAGCTCGATCAAGGCATCGACGCGTGCCAGAAGAGCCTCTCGGTGGACGCGCGGTCGACGCTCGATGCGCTCCACCGGGATTGGCTCGGCACGAAGACGAACTACGTGCGCTGACATGACGTACGCCGACATGACCTGCCGCGAGCCGTCCGAAGGCGAGCTCGACGAGGCCGTCGCGCACTACCGCGAGCACGGATGGGCGCGCCTCGGCAAGCTCGCGACCGACGAGACACTCGCCCTCCTCCGCGCGCGCGTCGACGCGATCATGCAGGGCGAGGTGGTCTACGACGGGCTCTTCTTTCAACACGACGCCGAGACGGGCCGGTACGAAGATCTCACGTACGGCAAGGGCTGGGTCGGGCCGTCGCTCCGTTATCGAAAGATCGAAAAGCTCGAGAAAGACCCGCTTTTCTGGGCGTGGATGACGCAGCCGACGTTCGAGCGAATCGCGCGACGGGTGTATTCTACATGTTTTTCGGAAGGTGGTGCGGGCGTGACCGTCTACCGTGCGTTCCTCATGAACAAGCACGCCGGCGGCGGGTCGAACTTGCCCTGGCACCAGGACGGCGGCGAGTTCTGGGGGCTCGATCGCGAGCCGCTCCTGCAGATCTGGACGGCGCTCGACGACGCCGGCGCGGACGGCGGGTGCGTCGAGGTCGTCGACCGGAGCCACGCGGACGGGCTCGTGACGAAGCTCGGCGGGGTCGTCCCCGACAACCACCTGCAAACGAAGGACGCCGACGCGCGCGCGACGCCGCTGCCCGCCGACGCCGGCGACGTGATCTTGATCCACAACCACGTGTGGCACCGCTCCGGCCGCACGAGCACGGGGCGGGCGCGTCGCGCATTCAGTGCATGTTACATGGATGGCGCGACGGCCTGCACACGCAAGAAGCGCGCGCCTCGCCAGTTCGTGCGCGTGTTTTGAGGGGCGTCACACCTTCTCGGTGCGCGCCGAGCCGAGGAGGCCCGCCGGCTTCACCAAGAGCACGACGATGAGCACGAGGAAGACGAGCACGTCGACGCCGCCCGAATAGTCCGTCAGCTTCACGAGCTCGCCGATGACGCCGATGAGCAGGCCGCCGAGCATCGCGCCCGTGATGCTGCCGATGCCGCCGAGGACCGCGGCGACGAACGCGCGCGTGCCGATGACGACGCCCATCGTCGGGTAGACCTGCGATTGGTCGAGGCAGTAGAGCACCGCGCCGAGCGCCGCGAGCGCCGAGCCGAGCGCGAACGTCGTCGAGATCACGCGCGAGGTGCGAATGCCCATGAGCCGCGCGGCCTCTTCGTTCGCGGAGAGCGCGCGCATGGCCTTGCCGAACCACGTCCGCTTCACGACGAGCTCGAGGAGGATCATGACGACGAACGTCACGACGAGGATGACGACGCGCGACGTGCTGAGCAGCACGCTCGAAGAGAGGTGGATCGTGCCCGTGATGAGCTGCGGGTACGGCCTGTAACGCGCCGTGAAGAGGAGCTGGGCGAGGTTCTGGAGGAGCACGCTCATCCCGAGCGCGGTCACCAGCGGCGTGACGCGGAGGAGCGCGCCCCGACCGCGACCACGCAACGGCCGGTAGGCGACGCGCTCGACCGACGCGCCGAGCATCGCCGCGGCGCCCATCGCGAGCACCGTGCCGAGGACGCCCGCGAGCATCGGGTGGTCCGTGCCGCCGAACGCCGTGATGAGGAAGAGGCCGAAATACGCGCCCATCATGAAGACTTCGCTGTGCGCGAAGTTGATGAGCTTCAGCACGCCGTAGACCATCGTGTAGCCCAGGGCCACGAGCGCGATCATCGCGCCTTGCGTGAGACCCGTGACGAGAGCTTCGACGATCTTCATCGGTGACCGGTCAGGAGGGCAGGCGCTCGGATCACGGGGAGGTGATCTGCGTCGCGTACGTGAACTTCTTGTCCTTGATCTGGACGACGACGATCGGCTTCTTCGCGTTGCGGTTCTGGTCCATCGACAGCGTGCCGGTCGCCGCCTGGAAGTCCTTCGTGTCCGCGAGGGCGGCGCGGATGGCCTCCGGCGTGATCTCGGGCGCGCGCTTCATCGCGTCGAAGAGCAGGCCCGCGGCGTCGTAGCCCTGCGCCGCGAGGCTCGAGGGATCATGCTTGTATTTTGCACGGAACGCCTCGAGGAACTTCTTCGCGTTCGGCCACGGCACGTCGGGCGCGTAGTGGTTGGTGAAATGCGCGCCTTCGAGCTCCGCGCCGGCGCCCTCGAGGAGGTTCGACGAGTCCCAGCCGTCGCCGCCCAGGAACATGTCGCCGCTCAGGCCGACCTGCTTGGCCTGCCGCGCGATCTGCACCATCTCGTTGTAGTAGTTCGGGACGAAGACGATGTCGGGGTTCGCGGCCTTGAGCTCGTTCAAGTAGGTCGTGAAGTTCGTCTCGCCCTTCTGGTAGCCCTTGTCGGCGACGATCTCGCCGCCGAGGCTCTTGAACTCGTCACGGAAGCTCTTCGCGAGGCCCGACGAGTACGTGTCTTGCGCGGCGAAGAAGACGGCGGCGCGGCTCTTCTTGAGCTCGTTCCGTGCGTACGTGGCGGCGGCCTTGCCTTGCGGGCCGTCGGTGAAGCACACGCGGAAGACCCATTCGCGGCCCTGCGTGACCTCCTCGGCGGTCGACGAGGGCGTGATGAGCGGGACGTGGCTCGTGTTCGCGACGAGACCGCCGGCGATCGTGCGGCTCGAAGCGACCTCGCCGAGCACGGCGACGACCTTGTCGCGGTCGATGAGCTGACGGACCTTCAGCGAGGCCTCTTGAGTCGTCGACTTGTCGTCCTCGTACGTGACGCGGACCTTCTTGCCCTTCACGCCGCCTTCGGCGTTGACCTGCTCGACCGCGAGCTCGATGCCGTCGCGCGTGTCGGTGCCGAACGTCGAGTCGGCGCCGGAGAGCGAGAGGAACGCGCCGACGGGGATCTCGTTTTCGTTCTTTTTGCAGCCGAGGACGGTCGTGGCCAAAACCGTAGGCAGGGCCATCGCGACGAAACCACCGAGCAGCGCGCGCCGAGAGAACATGCGCGCCGAAATACCATGGGAAGGATGGGCTTGGGAGCGTGAAGGCACGCGGGGTCCGAAAGGGGTCAGTTTCCCGCGACCCCTGCGTCACCTGAGTCGCTTGCGTCACCTGCGTCCCATAGCGCGTAGACGGAGCCCCAGCCCATCGCGAGGAGCACGACGAAGAAGAGCAGTGAAACGGTGTTCAGTTTCGTCAGCGCGCGGCGGCTCGAGACGATGCCCCAGCCCATCGCGAAGGTCTGGAGGCCGTTGGCGAGGTGATACGCGACGCCGAGGACGCCGAGGACGTAGACCACCAGCGTCGGCCCGTGGTGGCGCATTTCGTGGGCGATGTCGGCGAACGGCTCCGCGCGACGCTCGACGAGGCGCGGGTGCAGCATCGCGAGCCAGAGGTGCGCGCCGAGGAAGAGGAGCACGCCGATCGCCGAGAGCCGCTGGAGCAGGTATTTGAGGTTCGCGAACGTGGGGTAGCGGACGTTGTTCGGGCGCGCGGTGAAGAGCCGCGCGACGCCCCACACGGTGTGGAGCGCGAGCGGCAGGAGCGCGACGAGCGAGGCCGCGAAGAACGCGATGGGATGGCGGTATTCGGTGACGTCCGCCTGCCACGCCTCCGCGCCACGAAACGCGGAGAGGTTGTTCCAGAGATGGACGACCGTCCACACCCCGAGGGGCGCGACGGCGAGGAGCGAGCCCAAGCGAGAGCGCAGGAACGAGCTCCGCTGCGGGTTCGTCGTCGCCAGGGCCACGCCGCTCATGTTCGCTCCGGACACATCGATGTCTTAGGGGACGCCGGCGACCTTTGACAAGCGGGCGTTCGGAGGCGGTTCGGCGGTATCGTGGCGGCATGAGGAAGGCGTGGGTCGGAACCTCGCTCGTCGTGCTCGTGGGAACTGCGGCAGCGAATGCGGACGCCGGCGGAGCGGACGCGAGCGGGGGCCCTTCCAGCCCTGCCGCCGCGCTCGCGCACGACGACGTGGAAGGGGATCCCATCGACGCCTTCACGGTCCGCGAGCGACCCCGCGGCGATGCGGGTGGCGCAGGTGGTGCGGGTGGTGCGAATGGCGCGAGCGGCGATGCGGGCGGGGGTGCGGCCGTGTCGTTCGACGATCTCGAGCGGCTGCGTGCGCCGGGGGCTTACGAAGTCCGATTCGCGGCGAGCGGCGCGTTCGTGCGGATCCCTCATTGCGCCGGGCGAAAACGCGTGTGGGTGGACGGCGCGGTGCGCGACGGCGGATCGGGCGGCCCTCTCGTGTTGGCGCTCGAAGGCGCGGGCTCGCACGACGTCCGCGTCGACGTCGACGTCAGCAAATACGAAAAGCGCATCGCGTGCGGAGAGCGGCCGCGGGTCGGTCGACGGATCACGACGCACGAAGGGCTCGGCACGTTGACGTTCGCGAGCCCACACACGTCGACCCCGAACCCCACGACCGCCGGCGGAAAGGCCGTCGTGTACGTCCCGCCGGGGCACGACGTGACGAAGCCCGGCGCGCTGCTCGTGGGGCTGCATCCTTGGAACGGAAACCCTTGGACTTACGCGGCTTACCGCGAGCTCCTCGACGAGGCGCGGGCGAAGGACGTCGTCTTGCTCCAGCCGAGCGGCCTCGGCAATTCGCTCTACACGCGCGCCGCGGAAGAAGAGGTGATGCGCGCGATCGCGGCGCTCGCGAAGGTCGTCGCCGTCGATCCGCAACGCGTGTCCGTGTGGGGTGCGTCGATGGGAGGCGCCGGGGCGACGACGATCGCGTTCCACAGGCCCGATCGGTTCGCGTTCGTCGCGAGCTACTTCGGCGACAGCCGCTACGACCGAACGACGTACGTCCGAAGCTTGCTGCCGACGGAGGCGGACGCGCGCATGGTCAACGCGCTCGACGTCGTCGAGAACGCGCGGCACTTGCCCGTGTGGCTCGTCCACGGCGAGGCCGACGCGACGTCGAAGATCGAACAGAGCGCGATGCTCGACGCCGCCATGCGCGCGCGCGGCATGAACGTCACGTTCGACCGCGTCCCGGGGATGGGTCACGAGGCGCCGCTCGTCGTCCGGACGTTGCGGCAAGTCGTCGACCGGGCGGCGACGGCGCGCGCACCCATGCATCCTACACGCGTTTCGTACCGGAGCGTCCGCAAGGAAGACGTCGGCGCGTACGGCGTGCGCATCGATCGGGCGGGGACGGGCGACGCGTTCGTCGATCTCGAGCGGCGTGACGGCGTGATCGTCGTGCTTCGCGCGGAGGGCGTGCGCGCGGTGACGCTCGAGCCAGGCGCGCTCGGGACCCGCGGCGACGAGAAGGTCCGTTTCGAGGGGCGGGCGAAGGGCATCGTCGTGCGCTGGTCGAATGGCGTTCAAATTATTGAAAATAAAGACAAATTCGACACAAAAACGACACCTCGAGGAGCGCCGTGACCCCCCGCACGCGCGCGATCGTTCGAGCCGTCACGCCCGTCGTCGCCGTCGTCACCATGATGGTCGGCCTCGGCGTCGGGGCGCGGAGATCCACGCGGGCGGCGATCGTCTTCGGCGCGGCGCCCGGTCGGCCACGCCCGGACGGACGCGTCGTGCTCGCATGGCAGGTGCGGACGGCCCTGGAGGATCGGGGAGTTCGCGAGGCGTCGCCGGATCGGGGCGTGACGCTCACGGCGCGTTCAGGCCCGAACGAAGCGCGGTGGCACGGACGCACGAACGCCGACGGCATCGCCGAAGCCTCGCTCGCCTTCGAGGGCGTCGCGTTCGGCGACGCGATCGCGCTCGTCGTCCAGGACGACGACGGGACGATGCTGGCGCAAGGAACCGCCGCGTGGGACGCGACCGCGCGACCGACGAAGAACGACGCGGGCGGCACGGGCGATGCGAGCGGCACGGGCGGAGCGACCCGGAGCGTGCGGCCGACGAAGGTCGAGGGGGACGTGCGGCTCGACGTGGCCATCGACGGCGACCGCCTCGTGCCGGGGTTTCCGACTTCCGTGTGGGTCCGTCCGAGCTCGAAAGGCCCGGACACGCCGGCCATCCCCCGAGGTTCGTCCGAGATCGACGTCCACGTCGATCCGGAGCCGGGGCTCTCGTTCGCGCGCGACGGCGCCACGACTTGCGACGGCGGATGGGCCGAGCTCCGCGCGACCGCGCACGCTCACGTCGTGGGCGCGACGTTCGCGGCGACGACCTCGTCGGGGAAGATGGGCTCGTGGTTCGGCGCCTTGCCCACCCTGCCGGGAGCGTTCTACGTCGACGCTCCGCGCGTGATGCCGGCCGAACGAGCCGCCTCCGTCGCGGTGATCGCGCCGAACCCGCGCAAGGTCGTGTACCTCGAAATCGACGACGATCTGGGCCGGGTCGCGGCGGACGCCCAGGATCTGCGCGCCGCGACGCCGAACGAGGTGCCCCGCGCGACGTTCTCCATCCCTTCGCTGGCGCGCGGCACCTACCGGCTCTTCGCGTCCGGCGATCCGTCCGTGCTCGAAGGGTCGTTCATCGGTCGAACGGTGACGCTCGGCGATCCGGACACCACGAACATGCATCATGCATGCATCGACCGAATCCCGACGTCCCCCGGATCGCCCATCCCGCGATGGATCGCGCTCGACGGATTCCTCGGACAGGAAGGCCCCGCGCGGCGCCGACGGGCGATGGGGGTGTTCCTCGCCATCGCGGCGCTCGGCATCGCGGCGAGCATCGAGGTGCTGCTCCTCGTCGGCGCCTCGCGCGAGGCCAAGCGCGTCGCACGAGAGCTCGCGACCGACGAGGGCATCGAAGCGCCCCGCCCCGGCGGAAATCTGGCGGTGGGGATCCTCGTCGTCTTGCTCGGCTTCGCCCTCCTCGCGGCGCTGATTCTGACGAGCAAGTAGCGCGATCGCAGCGACGACCCACGACCGCCATCCTTCTCCGAAAGACGACGCCGACACAGGCGACGCCACCGCCGGCGACGACCCTCGAAACGCCGCTACGTACGGCCGACCGTGCTCGCGACGGTGGCGATGAGCTCGATCGCCTCGACGGGTTTCGTGAGGTGGCTCTTGAAGCCGGCGACGAGCGCACGGACGCGGTCCTCGGCGCTGGCGTACGCCGTCAAGGCGATGGCCGGCATCGTTCGGCCGAGGGCGCGGACGCGGCGCAGGAGCGAGTAGCCATCCTCCTCCGGCATGCCGATGTCACTGACGAGCACGTCGAATTCCTGCGCCTCCAGCCGTTCCATCGCCTCGTCGACCGACGACGCCGTCTCGACCTCCGCGCCCGCGTCCTCCAGGAATCGTTCGATGAGCGCCCGCGCGTCGGCCTCGTCGTCGACGACGAGCACCCGAACGCCGTCGAGGGCGACGGGCATGCGCGGCAACTCCGGCAGCGAACGCCGGTAGCGGAACTCCCCGGTGCGCCCGCGATCGACGACGGACACCACCGGAAGCGTGATCGAGAACGTCGCGCCCTGGCGCGCGCCCTTGCTGTCGACGCGCACGGTCCCGCCGTGGAGCTCGGCGAGCTGCTTGACGATCGCGAGGCCGAGACCGAGGCCGCCGTGCTTGCGCGTCGTGGACGCGTCGGCCTGTCGAAAGCGATCGAACACGTGCGGCAAGAACTCGGGGGGAATGCCCTCGCCGGTGTCGGTGACGGTCACCTCCAGGTGCGACTCGATCCGCGCGATCCGGACGTCGATGCGGCCGCCCTTCGGCGTGAATTTCACCGCGTTCGACAGGAGGTTCCACATCACCTGCTGGAGCCGGTTCGGATCGCCCATGATCGTCCCCGCCGCCGCGTCGAACGAGGTGACGATCGCGATGTTCTTCGCCTCGGCAGACAGGCGCGCGGTCTCGATCGCCCCTTGGACGATGTCGATCATGTCGACGGGGTGCGCGTCGAGGCGGACCTTGCCCGAGATGATGCGGCTCATGTCGAGCAGGTCCTCGATGATCTGGGCCTGCGCGCGCGCGTTCCGCTCGATGACCTCGATGCCGCGCGCGACGTCGATCTTGCCGCTCGTCCCGCTCTTGCCGCTGGCGCCGCTCTTGAGGATCTGCGCCCACCCCAGCATGGCGTTGAGCGGCGTCCGCAGCTCGTGGCTCAGCGTCGCCAGGAACTCGTCCTTCATCTGGCTCGTGCGCTCCGCCTCGACGCGGCCCACGCGCTCGGTGTCGAGGAGCCGTTCGCGCTCGACGCGCTTGCGTTCGGAGAGGTCTTGGAGCGCGCCGATCATCCGAAGCGCGCGCCCCGAGCGATCGCGGAGGACGTAGGCCCGATCGAGGACGTCGGCGTACGTGCCGTCGGCCTTGAGGAACCGGTACTCCTGGCTCCAATCTTCGCCCGAGGGCTTGCCCACGACGTCGAGGATCGTCCGGCGGACGCGCGCGCGATCTTCGGGGTGGATGTGGTTTCCCCAGGTCTCGAACGGCTCCGGCTGCGTCTCGGCGGGGTGACCGAAGAGCGTCTCGACCGCGACGTTCCATTGGATTTCGTCGGTCGCGATGTTCCAGTCCCAGATCGCGTTGTTCGTCGCGCGCATCGCGAGGCGGTAGCGGGCGTCGCTCTCGCGGAGCGCCTCTTCGGCTTGGCGGCGCTCGGTGATGTCGAGCGCGACACCGGCCGCGCGCGCATGCCCGCGTTCGTCGCGCACGATTTGGCCACGGACGAAGATCCACCGGATCGCGCCCGACGGCCCGACGACGCGGTACTCCGTGTCGATCGCGTTTCCGTCGAGCGCGTCGAGGAACTCCGCGACCACCCGATCCAGATCGTCGGGGTGGATGGCCTTCGCGATCGCTTCGAGCGACACCGAATGCGTTTGCTCCTCCGGGAGCGCGAGCATCTTCGAGAACGTCGCGTCGGCGACGATGCGATTCTCGGTCGGCATCCACGCCCACGTGCCGACGCCGGCGGCGACCATCGTGGCGTCGACGCGCTCACGCTCCTGACGGAGCTGCTCTTCGACGCGCTTTCGACCTGTGATGTCTTGCACCACGCCGATGAGCAAATCGGAGAAGCTCGACGTGCTGAACACGCGCGCCACGCCGACGAGGACGTCCACGCGCGAGCCGTCTTTCCGGACGCAGGTCTTCTCCCAGGCTTCGCTCGCGCTCGCCCCGTCGCGCAACGAGCGCACGTGCGCCTCGTGCAAGTCCCAGGTGTCCACGCTCGTGTAGGTGCGGGAGTCGAGCCCGACGAGCTCGTCTTCCGTGTACCCGAGCATGTCGCAGAACGCCGGGTTCGCGCGCAGGACGTGGCCGTCGAGGTCCAAGAGCACGACGCCGACCCCGGACTGATCGAACATGGCCCGGAAGAACTCCGCCACTTCGCGGAGCGATTCGTTGCGACGGACGAGCGATTCCTCGCGGAACGAGGTGTCGACGAGCGGAGCGGCGAGCGCGACGACGTCGACGAACGCGCGGACCGACGCGTCGGAGAAGGTCTCGCCGGATCCCGAAAGGACCCAGACGCCGATGTCACGTCGTCGTGTCTCGATCCCGAGCCCCAGGACGTCGAGCTCACCGCGCCGGGTCACCACCCGAAAGCGTCGTGTGCCATCGCCCACCGCGGAATCGGGGTTCGAAACGACGGAGCGGCCAGCCATCGACGGACGGACGTCGTCGAACGCCGACGAAGGCACGCGACGACCTCCCTCGTACGCGAGCATCGACGCCTCTTCCGCGCTCTCTTTCGGGACACCCCCGTCGTGGGGCGTGGAGGCCGGGCTCCGCGCGAGCCGCTCGAGGACGCGATCGCCTTCGGGCCGATCGCTCACGACGCGCGTCCGCGTCGTCACGAGCACGTAGGGCGCCCCCGTGGAGGCCGTCAGGAGCTCCGCAAGCGCGTCGAACACGGCCCGCACGCCCCGTTGGACCGCGGAATTCAGCGCGCAGAGCGCCTTCGCAGGCAGCTCCATGCTCGAGCCGTCGTCCCGGCGGACGGTGACGCTCCGTGATTCACGGCCTTCGCCGTCGGAAGCGTTTTTGGGATCGGGATCGTGATCCATCGCTAGTCGCAGAGCCCGACCGTCGATGCGGCAGGACGCTCACCCTCGGGTCGCCGGACGTTCGATCACCCGGCGAACCGGTGACGACGACGGCGCTTCTGCATACGTCCGTTTCGCCGTCGGCGCTATCGTGATACGCGAAGTCTCGCGATCGAGGCCCGCCGATGTCCGACGAGACGACCACCGCAAAGAATTCCTTCCCGATTCCTACGAAACCGGCTTCGACGAAGCAACCTTCGGAGCTCGTCGCCGCGCTCAAAAAAGGTCTCTCGAGCGCCGACGTGTTCGAAACGTTCGAGGCGCTGGACGCCTTCCCGCCCGACACCGTGCGGGCAGCGCTCGAGCCTTGGACGGGGCCGGCTCCGAGCACCGACAGGCTCGATGCCCGGTTGCGCGCGGCCATCGGACTTCCTGGGAAAACTCCGACGTTTCATTGCACACGGCTCCGACGACCTTCGCTCTCGGACGAGCTAAGTGCGCTCGATCAGGAGCAAATTCGACGTGCCGGCACGGGCTGGGACGATCGGGATCTCGATGCCACGGCGCGCCTCGAGGAGGATGGCTCGGAGTCGTCGTTCGCAGGCACGCTCGAATTGATTTCACTTTCGGATGCTAGTGAAAGCAGCCGCTACGACGTCGTCAGGTTCCGAACCGGTAACGGTACGGTCTTCCACGCGGGGACGTCGAAGGTCGCCGGGGTCCTCGCGGACGGTGTCGTCGAGCTTTCGAACCATGAAGATCGCGTGGCCTTGCAGAACGTGCTGTCCGGCGCCCTGGTCGTGAAGGCGCCGACGAAGGCCGGAAAGACGACCGAGGTCCGCGTGGCGGGCGGCGACGCGAAGGCGCGCGACGCGGCGACGAAGACGAGCGCGGTGGCGACCACCGAGAAGGTGACGGCAAAGAAAAAGCCCGCGGCGGAAAAGACCTCGACCGAGAAAGCCGTCGCGGCGAAAGCGGCGCCGAAGAAGACGGTGGCGAAGAAGACGGTGGTGAAGGCCACGGCCTCGAAGGCAAATGCCAAGAAGGCGGGAGCCGCCAAGAAGACCTCCGCCAAGAAGACGGCGGCCTCGAAAAAGAGCGTCGCGGCAAAAGCGGCGCCGAAGAAGACGGCCTCGAAGGCCGTGAGCTCGAAGGCGAACGCCAAGAAGGCGGGAGCCGCCAAGAAGACCTCCGCCAAGAAGACGGCGACCTCGAAAAAGAGCGTCGCGCCGACGAAGAAGGCGGCGAAGAACGCGGCGGCGAAGGCCACCCGCACGAAGAAGACGGCGAAGGCCCCCGCTTCGAAGCGCACGAAAGCGCAG
>JBGAHN010000133.1:0-16615 GCA_044226145.1 Labilithrix sp.
GCTTCCGGGCGTCGCGTCGATGGGCGTCGCATCGATGGGCGTCGCGTCGATGGTCGCGACCCGGCCGTCGTCGGCCCACACCCGAATGGCGAGCGCGCGATCCGCGGGGACCACCGCTTCACGAGGTGGGGGAACGGGCTTCGTCCCGAGGACGCGCGTGCCGCTCCAGAGCGCGCGGAACACGCCGCCGTCGAACGTACCCACCGCCCACGCGAGCGGCTCGAGAGGCTCGCGGAGCGTCAACCGAACGAGGGGCCCGTCGGCCACGTCTTCGCTGGCCACGTCTTCGCTGGTGACGTCTTCCCTGGCCACGTCTTCTCCGGCCACGTCTTCGCTGGCAACCTCGACCTTGGCGACGTCGACCGACACGGGCAGTGGCTCGGCGTCGGTCGTCGTCGCGCGAACGATCCGGAAGCCCGCGCCCTGCCGGAGCAAGCGCGCGCGCGCCGTCGCGATCGCGATGGGTCCCACGTCGGCCATCACCGAACGACGGCCGAGCGCGTGCGCCGCGACGGAGGTGGTCCCGCTGCCCGCGAAGCCGTCGACGACGAGGCCTCCGGGCGGCGTCGCGCACGCGATGATGCGCTCGAGCAGCGCGCTCGGCTTCTGCGTGGGGTAGCCCGTCCGCTCGGCGACCGACGCGTGGCGGAGCGGCGCGATATCGGTCCAGAGCGCGTCGACGCGGCGCTCGCGGCAAAGGACGCCCTCGTCGTTCTTCACGAGGAAGTACTTGATGTACACGCGGCCGTTCGCGGTGCGGTGCACCCGCCCTTCGGCGTCGAGCTTCGCGATCGACGCGTCCGTGTAGTCGCCACGCGGCGCGCTCGTGAACGGGCGGCCTTGCTCGTCCCAACGGACCGAGCGCGGCTCGATCGGCTCGAGCTTCGTCGGAGGAACGATGACGGCATCCGGCTTTCCGTAGACGACGATCGTGTCGAGCGTGCGGCCGAACTGCCCGCTCGTCGCCTGCCGACCGAGGTTCGGCGCGCGACGCCAGACGATCTCGTTCATGAACGCGTCGCGGCCGAAGATCTCGTCGAGGATCACGCGGACGAGGTAAGCCGCGCGCCAATCGAGGTGGACCCACATCGTCCCCGCCGGCCCGAGGAGCGACGCCAGCGCTTCGAGACGCGGCGCGAGCATCTCGAGGTACGAGCCGAGACCGCCATCTCTCTTCTTCCACGTGTCTTCGTACGCGAGCGATCGCAGAACGCGGCCGCTGGCGGCGCCGTCGAGACGCGCCTCGGCGACGTAGTCCCGATCGGACGCGTACGGAGGATCGACGTAGACGAGATCGACCTTCCCGCGCAGCCCTCCATCGTCGAGGAGGTCGACGAGCTCGAGCGCATCGCCGTGCACGAGGGTATGGGCGCCGTCCCCTTCGACTTCGAACGGCACCGCCCGCGACATCGAGGGTCGATGGCCGCATGCCTCATCCGGTCGCTCGTGGGGCTCGACGGAAGGAGAGACGGGATCGCGCCAACGACGTCCCGGCCAGATCAACCGCACGTCATCACGTCCGGACTTACGCTCGGGCTTGATCGGCGTCGGCGTCAGCGACGTTTGACCGCGCTCGGCCGGGGCGATGGCACGTGCGACATTCTTCCGCTTTTTGCGGGGAACTCGCACGGGCTCTTCCGCTTCGGATCGAGCGCTCATTCGCGCGGAGCATACATCGAGAATGTCTGTGGGACCGCCATCGAATCGCCCACGTCCCTCGACGCGCTCCCGTGCCATGTCATGCGCCATGCCATCGTGCCGTGCCATCCGAAGGCCGTGGTGTCCGAAGATGGAGCGCGCGCGATCCACGCGTCTTCGTAGCCGACGAACGAAGAGGTGAACGAAGGTGCACGGGTGGAGGTGAACGTCGTGCTTCCTCCTCGCGAACGACGCGCAATCGCACGGCGGGTCCGTGCAAAGCTATTCCGCTTGCGATAGAATTCTTGATCACCGTGGGCGCCCAATCACTCACGTCCGTTCGCCTCGTCGACGTCCTGAAGGCGCTTCCCGAAGCCGAGTTGAACTCGCTCGTGTCTCGCCTGGGCGTCCGCATCGACCCCGCGAAGCGTCTCGATCCGCCGCAGCAGATCGCACGCGCGCTCGTGGCGCTGCCCGATCTCCGCGACCCGAGTCGCCTCCCGTCGCCGAGCGTCGAGCTGCTCCATCGCATCGCCGAAGCGCGCGGCCGCCTCGTCGTCGCGTCCGTGCCTCCGGCGCTGCAACCGCTCGTGGAGCGCGGCATCGTGTTCGCGCGCCTCGCGAAGAACGGCCACGTCGAGCTGCTCTTGCCGAGCGCTTACGTCGTGCAGCTCCGCTCGTGGGAGGGCGAAGATCCGCGCGGCGTTCGAGCGCTCATCGCGCAAGCGCCGTTCGAGACGATGAGCGCGATCGCGGCGCACTACCTCGGCCGCCCCGCGACGCCGCCCGTCGCCCTCTCGCTCGAGGCCGCGTGGGAAGTGCTCGGCGATCCGGATCGCCTCGAAGAAGAGATCGGCAAGCTCTCGAGCACGGAGCGGCGCGTGCTCGAAGGCGTCGAACAGCTCGGCGGCGAGGTCGACACCGAAGAGCTGCTCGAGCTGGAGCGCGAACCGCTTCGGTTGCGGACCGCGTCGGGTGCGTCGCCTTCGCGGCGCGGCGTCGGCTTCTCGCTCGAGCGGCGCGGCCTGCTCATCCCCGTTCATCCGAACCGGCACGTCGTGCCGACGGAGGTCGGGCGCATCGTCGGCGCGTCGCGCAACGCCGAGCGCGAGGCGCGACGCGCGCAGGTGAGGACCTTCGTCACCGAAGGCGATCACGCGCCCCGGCGCGCGCGCTTCTCGCTCGATCCGGCGCCGCTCGCGATGGCGCTCGCGCTCGCGGCGCGCGAACCCGGCAACGAAGTCCGAACGGGCATCGGCACGCCGAAGTCGCTCGTCGCCAAGCTCGCGACGCGCTTCGGTCGCGATCCGCAGCACGTCGCGCTCCTCGTCGCGCTCTCGCGCGCGATCGGGCTCTGGGATCCGTCGACGACGAGCCTGCACGGTCCGACGGGCGCGCTGACGCTCCACGATCTGTCGAGCCAGCTCTTCGCGGCGTGGCACAAGGGCGGCGCGTGGGACGAGGGGCGCGCGGAGCCGGAGATCCTCCGCTTGCCGATCGAGCAACGCGACTCGAGCGCGAGCGGCGTGGTGCGCGAGTTGATCCTCGGAGCGCTGCGCGATCTCGGCGAGAGCCGCTGGATCCCGTGGAAGAGCCTCGAGGGGTACTTGAGCACCGATCACCGGATGGCGGGCGTCGAGCGCCTGCTTCGTCGGTGGGCGGAGCGCGCGGGGGTGGAGCCGATCTCGGCGATGGAGGTCGCGCGGCGCGTCGTGCTCGAGAGCTTGCCAGCGCTCGGCATCCTCGACCTGGGTGAAGACGACGATCGCTCGGAGGATCCGACGACGGCGCTCCGCCTGACGCCCCGTGGTCGCGCGCTCGTCGCCGATCGCGAGCCGCCGAGCGAAGAGACGCCGTCGAAGTTCCTCGACACACACGTGCTCCGCGTCGGCAAGACGGCGAAGGTCGGCGCGATCTTCGGCCTCTACGGGTTCGTCGACATCTCGCGCGTCGACGACACGCTCGATCTCGTCGTCGCGCCGCAAACGCTCGCGCGCGCGCTGTCGGTGGGCGTCGAGGCCGACACGCTCAAGCAGCGCATCGAGGCCGTCGCTCCCCTGCCCGAGTCGCTGTCGCGCACCCTCGAGCAAGCGAGCGTGGTCGTCGGACGCGGGACGTTCGCGCCGTCGAGCGGCTTTCTCTGGGTCGACGACGCCAACGTCCGCGAGCTGCTCCGCACGCGCAGGGCCACGGCGGACTTGTTCGTCGAGCCGTCGCCGCCGGGCGGCTTGCTCGTCGCGCCGAACGTCGACGTGGACAAGCTCGCGCGGCGTTGCCGGACCGTGGGCATCGAGATCGTCGCCGAAGGTCAGGTCGTCCGCGCGCGCTCGGCGGCCATCCCGACCGTCACGGTGTCGGGGCAGCATCGACGTTCGACGTCGACGAAACTCGCGAAGGTCAGCAAGGGCGGCGAGTGACCGTGGCGACGCGGCAACGCTGCGCGCCTGCGCCGGCGACTGGGAGCGAGTTTTGATCTAGCGGGCGCCAGCGCCGAGGCGGTCGGTCACCCAGTCGTCCTGATCACGGCGCGGCGAGACGGCCGAGATGGCGCCGCCCGCGAGGAAGACCTCGGCCGGCAGCGCGCGGCCGTTGTAGCGGCTCGCCATCGAATAGCCGTACGCGCCGGCGTCGAGGATCGCGACCGACGCGAGCTCGCCGGCGGGCAAGTCGTGAAAGCCGAAGTCGTCCGAGCTCTCGCACACCGGACCGACGACCCGCGACGCGCGGAGCGGCGCGTCCTTCGCGAGCGCGAGCGGCACGATGCGGTGGCGCGCCTGGTAGAGCGCCGGGCGCATCAGGTCGTTCATCCCGGCGTCGATCATCGTCCAGTGGCGCTCGCCGGCGGACTTCCGCAGCACCACGCGCGCGACGAGCACGCCGTGCGCGCCGACGAGCGATCGCCCCGGCTCGCAGTAGAGCGCGAGATCGTCGAGCTGCATGTCGCGCTGGAGCTTGCGCGTCGCGCGGACGAAATCGGCGGGGCGCACCGGGCAGCCCTCGCCGTAGTCGATCCCGAAGCCGCCGCCCGCGTCGACGTACGCGAGCGAGAAGCGCGCGCGCACGTCGCGCACCAACCCGAACAAGGCGCGGGCCGAGGCCAGGTAGGGCTCGACGGACGTGAACTGCGAGCCGACGTGGGCGCCGATGCCGACGAGCTCGAGGCTCGGATGGCGCGCGAGCGCGGCGAAGGCGTCCGGCACGCTCGCGAGCGGGACGCCGAACTTGGCGTCGTCGTGACCGGTGGCGATGTAGTCGTGGGTGTCGAGCTCCTCGGCGTCGACGCCCGGGTTGAGGCGGAGCGACACGCGCAGGCCTCGTGACGCGGCGCGTGCGCGGGCGCCGACGCGGTCGATCTCTTCGACGCTCTCGATCTGCAGCGCGCCGATGCCGCGAGGTCCGGCGCCGATGGCGCGGTCGATCTCGTCGTCCGTCTTCGCGACGCCGCTGTAGACGACGCGGTCCGGCGAGACGCCCGCCCCGAGCGCCAAGGCCAGCTCGGCGCCGCTGACGACGTCGGCCCCGCACCCCTCGGCCACGAGCGTACGGACCACGGGACCGGCGGAGTTCGCCTTGACCGCGTACGCGACGAGGTGCGGCGCGCCCTCGAACGCGTCCTCGAGCGCGCGGGCCTCGGCGGCCATCGCGTCGAGATCGTAGACGTACGACGGCGTCCCGACCCGCGCGTCGCGCACGACGTCGACGAGCGACACACCGCCAAGCTCGAGAACCCCATCCTCGCGACGTCGAAGGGCCATGCGATCTCCCGTGCGCTCTAGGTGACCGGCCCCGAAAGAGCAAGCCGTCTTCGACGCTCTGCACCAAGCGGGGCGCGGCGCGTCGAACTTCTCCGTCGGATCGTCGAACGATGCCCCGAATCCGATTCGGGGACGAGCGGAGCTTGCCAAGGTGGTCGGGTTGCTCGATGCTTCGATTTCGAGGGCGGCGGTCCGGAGCTCGGCCTCCGCGCTCGACGAACACCATGGCCATTCGTCGCTCGAAGCTCATCTGCACGCTCGGTCCGTCGTCCGACTCGCTCGAAAGCCTCAAGGCGCTCATCGACGCCGGAATGGACGTCGCCCGGTTCAATTTCTCGCACGGCTCGCACGCCGAGCACGGCGAAAAGCTCGCGCGCCTGCGGCAAGCCTCGGCCGAGCGCGGCAAGCCCATCGCCGTCTTGCAGGATCTCTGCGGGCCGAAGATCCGGACGGGGACGTTCGCGGCCCCCTTCGATCTGCCGACGGGCGCCGAGCTCTCGCTGATCGAAGGCGAAGGCCAAGGCGACGAGACGACCGTCCCCATCAACTACGAAGGCCTCGCGGGCGACGTCCGGCTCGGCGACCGCATCTTGTTCGACGACGGGCGCGTCGCGCTCCAGGTGAGCGCCATCGAGGGCGACACCGTCCGCGTGAAGGTCACGCAGGGCGGGCGCCTGCGGAGCCGCGTCGGCGTCCACCTGCCGACGCGCACGATGCGCATCGGCGCGCTCACGGAGAAGGACAAGACGGACCTCGGCTTCGGGCTGTCGGTCGGCATCGACTATGTGGCGCTGTCGTTCGTGCGACGCGCCGACGATCTCCGGCTCGTGCGCGAAATTTGCGAAGAATGGGGCACGCCGACGCCGATCGTCGCGAAGATCGAGACGCCGGACGCCGTCGAGAACCTCGAGAGCATCGTCGCCGCGTCCGACGCCGTCATGGTCGCGCGCGGCGATCTCGGCGTCGAGTTCCCGCCCGAGCAGGTGCCCGTCATCCAGCGGCAGATCCTGACCATCGCGCGGCGCGTGCGGCGCCCGGTCATCATCGCCACGGAGATGCTGCAATCGATGACGAAGAGCCCGCGGCCCACGCGCGCCGAGGCGAGCGACGTCGCGAACGCCGTCTTCTCCGGCGCCGACTGCGTCATGCTCTCGGGCGAGACGGCGAACGGCGACTTCCCGACGCTCGCGGCATCGATGATGAGCGCGATCGCCATCGAGGCCGAAAAGAGCCCCTTCTTCGAGCCCGCGCCCTACGCGTCGCGCGCGACGAGCGTCGCCGAGGCCATCGCGCGCGGCGCCGTCAACACCGCGCGCGAGATCGGCGCGCGCTTCATCGTGGCGCTGACCGAATCGGGATCGAGCGCCACGAACGTGAGCCTCGCGCGGCCCCCCGTCCCCATCGTCGCGTTCTCGCCGAACCCGCAGACGCGGCGGCGCATGGCGCTCCTCTGGGGCGTCATCCCGCGCGAGCTGCCGTCGCTCCACGACACCGACGCGCTCGTCGATTTCGTCACGGCCGATCTCATGGGCAACGGCCTCGCCTCCCCCGGCGAGCGCGTCGTCATCGTCTTCGGTGCGCCCATCGGCGTCATCGGCAACACGAACTCGATCCGCGTGCACGTCATCGGCTAGGGATGTTCCTCGACGTCGCGTGGCGCCCGGGGAGGCGGATCGATACCTCCGTGCCGCGGCCGACATCGCTCCGGATCTCGACCTTGCCGCCCATCGACGTGACGATCCCGTAGACCGTCGACAGGCCGAGGCCGCTCCGACCCGGCAGCGGGGAGAGCACGCGCCCGGTGAAGGTCTCGGGGCTCTCGCGCGCGAAGAACGGGTCGAACACCTTCGCGAGGCGATCGGGCGAGATGCCGTTGCCTTCGTCGGACACAGTCAAGACGACGCCATCGCCCTGCCGGCGGACCGACGCGCGCACCGTTCCGCCCTTGGGCATGGATTCGACGGCGTTCTTCGCCACCTGGAACAAGGCCTCCGCGAGCGCCGAGACGTGGCACTCGACGGGGCCGACGTCCGCGTCGTAGTCGCGCTCGACGATCACGCCCGAGCGCGCGCGCCCGATGGCGCTCTCCAGCGCGAAGTCGAGCATCGCGCCGAGATCGGCCGGCTCGAGGACGGCGTTTTCGGCGAGCGCGAAGCGGCGCAGCCGATCGATGGTCTGACGGATGCGGAGGAGCCCGCCCTGGGTCCGGTTCGCGGCCTTGACGACGGCGACGGGGTCCTTGTCGGCGACGCGCACGATCTGATCGGTCGAGGCCACGCTGATGGCGAGCGCGTTGTTGAGCTCGTGCGCCATGCCGCCGACGAGGACGCGCAGCGCTTCGAGCTTCTCGACGACGACGAGCTCCTCTTGGAGCCGCTGCACGCGGGTGAGCGAACGCGCGAGGCGCTCGACGCGCTTGAAGGCGCGGAGGGCGCTCTTCCGACGCGCGCGCGCGATGAAGACGCCGTTCACCGCGACCAACGCGAAGATGACGTAACCGATGGGCGGGGCGTCGGGACACGCCAACGCGGTGGACGCGGCGCCGAGCGCGCAGAGCGGGGCGCCGAACCACGGCGGCAACGGGACGACCAAGACGATCACGGTCGCGGCGAACGCAGAGGCGAACGTGTAGGGGTTCGGACCGTCGGCCTCGAGCCGTCCGACCAACGACCACCCGACGACGAGGACGACGGACGCGAGCGAAGCGATGACGAACAGCACGCGGCCGTCCTTGCGCCACGCCGCGCACGCGAACGTGAGGACGGCGAGCGCGATCGCGATGACGCCGGCCGTCACGGAGGCCAGGCGCGCCTCGGGACGGAAGAGATCGATGAGGGCCGAGGCGCCGCTCACGACCGCGAACCCACCCAACGTCGGTAGGAGCCGCAGGATGAAGCGGCGGCGCTGATCGTCGAGGAAGCGCGCGCGCGGCGTGCCCGCGAGCTTCGTGCGCTCGAAGACGCCGCGGGCCCGGGCGCGCAGATCGCGCGCGACGGGCAAAGCCACGGCCCTCGAAGCTCGCGTCGGCACGAGCGAATCCTACCAGCGAACGAGGCCCAGGGGATCCGACGCGCGCGCCGTTTTCTGCACCTCGGGTTGCGTCAGAAAAAGCACGGCCGCCGCCACCCCGCTCGCGACGCCGACGATCAGCGCGACGTCGGCGGCCGTGCGAAAACCGACGCCGACCTCGCGCGTATCCGAGTCACGAAACCGCGCGTTCCCCGGATCCCGGTAGTCGTCCGAGAGCGATTTCGCGCGCAACGCCGTCACGCCGCTCGTCACGAGCGCGCCAGCCGCGAGCCCGGCGAGCGACCAGCCCACGATCGCGCGCGTGTTCGACGGCGAAGACGCCCGCCCCGGCGACGAGAGCTCGAGCGCCACGACGACGCGGACCTGGCTCGACGCCCGCGCCTCGACGGATCGCTCTTCGGCAGGATAACCGTCGGCTTCGACGCGGACGAGGTGCGCGCCCGGGATCACGCGCGCGAGCGCCGAAGCGCCGTCGGTGTCGCCCGCCCGGACGACCTCCACGGGCTTGCCGTCGATCGACACGCGCGCCGACGCGGGGCTCGCCTCGACGAGGATGCTGCCGATCTTCGCGCGTGCCTCCGAGAGCGCTTCGCGCGCGCTGGCGAGATCGTCGGGGGGAGCGTCGCGATCTTCGCTGAAAAAGCGCACCAAATCGCGTTCGGCAGAGACCGGATCACCCGCGCGGAGCTCGGCGATGCCGAGGTTCAACAAGATGCTCGCGTGCGGATAGAGCGCGTACGCCGCCGCGAACGAGGCCCGCGCCTCCGCCCATCGTCCGCTCTCGGCTTGCCCGACCCCGCGGACGAACGCGGCGCGCGAGCGGTCGCGTGCCGCCGCGTCGTCGGCGGCCGTTTCGGCGCGGGCCACGCGCTCCACCGTCGAGGCCTGGGCCAGGACGAGAGCGACGGCGAAGGCTCGCCCCACCATCGATGCCTTCAATAGCGAGGCCTCGTGATGAGACGCGGCTCGCTCGACGCGTTCGGCGCGGGTGCCGGAGCGGGCGCGATCGCGGGCTCACGTCGCGGACGACCGACGGGCGCTGGGACCGGACGCGCGCGGCGTGTCGGGCGCGTCGCGTGGGTGCCGCCGGCGTCGGGGACGACCGACGCGGAGGAGGCCGAAGGAGCCGCCGAAGCCAGCGGCGCGGCGATCGGATCCATCGGCTCCGACGGCGAAACCGGGACGACGGGCGACGCGGCGGCCGTCGTCACGATCGCTTCGTTCGTCGGTGACGGCATCGGTCCCTTGCGGAACGCCGCCACGGCCGTCGCGACGATCCCGCACGCCAACCCGAAGGCCGAGAGCGCATAGGCGACGCGCCCGCGACGCCCCACGTTGCGGAGCGAGATGCCCGCCGTGAACGACGTCTCGGCGGTCGGCGGATCGATTTCGGAGGCCGTCTCCTCCAGGTTCGACGCGTGCGACGACGCGGCGGTGGGGACGACGAAGGATCCCTGGGAGTTCGTGGCCGTCCACGCCGTGCGCGACTGCGAGGCGTTCACGTCGCTCGTCCCGATGTTGCGCCACGCCTTGAGCAGCTCCTGGGCCGACGCGAACCGCGCTCCCGGATCGCGGGAGAGGACCTTCGTCACGAGCTCGTCGAGTCCCGACGGGATCGGGACCTTCGCCGCGTCGCGCAGCCGCTCGGCGGGGTTTTCGAGCTTGCTCGCGAGGATGGCCATCTGGTTCGGCCCCGCGTGCGGCAAGCTCCGCGAGAGCATCTCGAACACGAGCACGCCGAACGCGTAGAGATCGGCGCGGTCGTCCACGTGCGCCGCGCCACGGATCTGCTCCGGCGCCATGTACGCGATCGTGCCGAGGGCTTCGCCCGTGGACGTGAGGTGCTCGGTGTCCGGCACGTCCATCTTGCAGATGCCGAAGTCGAGCACCATCGCGCGCGGGAGCCCGTCCTTCGTCGTCAGGAACACGTTGCTCGGCTTCAAGTCGCGATGAACGATCCCCGCCGTGTGTGCGTCGATGAGGCCGCGCAGGACGTCGCTGCCGATGCGCTCGACCTCGTCCCACCCGAGCGGCCCTTTCGCGCGGAGCCGCTCCGACAGCGACTCGCCGACGAGGCGCTCCATGACGAAGAAGAGCTCGCCCTCGTCGGTCTCCGAGACGTCGAGCACGCGCGGGACGAAGTCGCTGCGGATGCGCGAGGCGGCGGCGATCTCGCGGTGCAGACGCGCGATGAGCACGTGGTCGACGTGCGCGCGGCGAACGACCTTGACGGCGACTTCGCGATCCGGCGCCGAGAGGTCGATCGCCGAATACACCTCCCCCATGCCGCCTCGACCGATGGTCGACTCGAGCCGGTATTTTCCACTCAGGATGTCGCCGGATTGGACCGCCAAGACAGCCCTCTTACTCTACCACACGACCCCGACCTCGAGGCCAGGACGCATCACCGCCGACGAGGCGCGAACGATGCCCATGACGCGCACGATGACGCGACTCGGGTCCGATCATTCCGACCGGAATAACGTCACGCGTCGCGCTTCATGCGTCGTGCTTTCGGAGCTCGTTCTTCAAGACCTTCCCGGTCGGATTTCGGGGCAACGACGCGACGAACACGATGTCTCTCGGGACCTTCGGGCCAGCGAGGCGTGAACGCGCGAAGGCTTTGAGCGTCGCGTCATCCACGTCGGAGCCTTCCTTCCGAACGACGAACGCGCGCACACGCTCGCCCCATTCCCTATCCGGTACGCCGACGACCGCCACCTCGGCGACGTCGGGGTGGGACTCGAACGCCTGCTCGACCTCGACCGGGTACACGTTGACGCCGCCCGAGATGATCATGTCGCGTTTGCGGCCCTCGATGAAGTACCGCCCGTCCGCGTCGCGCCGCGCGAGATCGCCGACGCTGAAGTAGCCCTGGAGCATGCTCGCGCGCGTCGAGTCGTCGTCCTGGTGGTAGCCGGCGACGAGCATGTCGTTCTTCGCGAACAGCTCGCCGACGCCGGCGCCCTGGACGTCGCGCCCCTCGTCGTCGACGAGGCGGATCTCGTTGCCCGGGATGGCTCGCCCGATGGTCGTCGGTGAGACGCGCAGATCGGCCGGCTTGGCGAGCGTGACGAGGCCGATCTCCGTCGCGCCGTAGAAGTTGAAGAGAATGTCGCCGAACGCATCCATGAACTCCGTCGCCACGGGTCCCGGCAAGGGCGCGCCGACCGAGAAGGACGCGCGGAGCGTGCGCGTGTCGTACTTGGCGCGCACGTCGGACGGCAGCTCGAGGACGCGGTGGAGCATCGTCGGCACGATGGCGGTCGTCGAGATCCGCTGCCGCTCGACGATCGCGAGGAACGGCTCGGGCTTGAACTCGTCCATCAGCACGATCGTGCCGCCGAGCAAGAGCGCGAGGTTCATGAAGGCGAACGCCGTCGAGTGGTAGAGCGGGCACGCGACGAGGTGGCGATCGTCGGTGCGCATCGGCGTCTCGTTGATGATCCGGAACGCCGCCTGCATCGTGTTCTTGGGGAATTTGCGGACGGCGCCCTTGGGCTTCCCCGTCGTCCCGGAGGTGTAGATGATGACCGCCGGATCGTCGTCGCCCTCGTGGTGGAACGGTTTGCGATCGCCGCGCGCGACGAGATCGTCGTAGCGCGCGATCGGCAGCGTCGGCGGAGGGGACGGCGATTCCGGCGACGATCCGCTCACGACGATGACGTTCTGCAAGAACTCCGGCGAGAGCTCCTCGCGCGCGGCCTCGATGACGCTCACGAACTCGGGCTCGGTGACGATGCCGCGCGCCCCCGAGTGGTTCGCGAGGTACGCGAGCTCCTTGGCCGTCGAGCGCCACGAGATGCTCACGGCGGCCGCCCCGACCCGCGCCGCGGCCGCGCCCGTCTCGACGAACTCGGAGCGGTTCTTCATCATCAAGAGGACGCTCCGCCCGCGGGCGATCCCTCGGCGCGACAAGGACCACGCGAGCCGGTCCACGCGGGCGTCGAGCTCGCCCCAGGTCGTCGTGCGGTCCCGCCAGACGAGCGCGGGCTTGTCCGGCGAGTTCTTGCCGTGCACGCGGAAGATGAGCGACGGGTTCTGCGAACCGCTGAGGAGCACCCGCAGGAGCTCGCTCACCCCCGGGCGCGTCAGGTCCCATGCGAGGCCGCTGCCGAGGCCCACTTTCACCGTGGATTCGAGCCGTTCCGGGATGTCCGCGAGGGTCTGCCTCAGTTGACGGCCGCGCTCTTCGAGGGCCGAGAGGCGCGTCGCGAAGGGCAACGACGACCGGGACGACGAAAAAGGCACGACTTTGCGCGCGGCATCGCGGAAGACGTTCAACATGAGGTCAATCTATCAGCTATCCTGCCTCGCGATGACGGAAGGCGACGACGAGCGACGGGGGGAAGACCGGGCGCCGATCACCCTTCGCGTCGACTACAAACGGCTGAACACGTTCTTCGCGGACTACACGAAGAACATCTCCAAGGGAGGCACGTTCATCCGGACGACGCGGCCGCTCGCCATCGGGACGGAGTTCATGTTCGTCCTGACGGTGCCGGCGACGCCCGCGACGAAGGAGGCGTCCCCGGACGAACGCGGCGCGGCGCGCGGCGGGAAGAGCGCGGCGAATCCCGAAGGCTCCTCGCCGCCGGAAGCGGTGCAGCTCGAGCTCAAGGGCGTCGTCAAATGGGTCGTGTCCGAGGGCGACGCGACGGCCGATCAGCCACCGGGCATGGGCATCCAGTTCCTCTTCGCGAACGAGGGCGAGCGCAAGCAGGTCGAAGATCTCGTCGCCGGCATGATGCGGAGCACGCTCGGGCGGATGCTCGCGGCGAAGCTGTTGGGGCGGGACGCGTAACCGCACGAAAGCCGCCCTTTACGGCGTCGCTCGGCGGACCTACGTAGGGCTCACGTAGGGAAAGATCGTCCGATTTTTCGTGCCCCCGCCCCGGAATCGAGACAGAAGCGTACGCGCCATGACGACACGAACGGTTCATCCGCTCCCCATCGCCGGTCGGGCCGCCCCCGCGCCCATCGATCCGAGCCTCGACCTCGAGGACGAGATCGCGCGGCTGAAGAAAGAGAAGAACGCGGTCGTCCTCGCCCACTACTACCAGGACGGCGAGATCCAAGACGTGGCCGACTTCATCGGCGATTCGCTCCAGCTCGCGCAAGCGGCCGCGACGACGAAGGCCGACGTCATCTGTTTCGCGGGCGTCCACTTCATGGCCGAGACGGCGAAGATCCTGAACCCCGATCGGATCGTCGTCGTGCCCGATCTCGAGGCGGGCTGCTCGCTCGCGTCGGGCGCGCCGGCCGAGAAGGTGGCGGCGTGGAAGGCGCGGTACCCGGGCGCGGTGCTCGTCAGCTACATCAACTGCACGGCGGCGGTCAAAGCGCTGTCGGACTACATCGTCACGTCGTCGAACGCCGAGAAGATCGTCGCGCAGATCCCGAAGGACCAGACGATCTTGTTCGCGCCGGACAAGAACCTCGGCGGCTACCTGAACAAGAAGCTCGGGCGCGACATGGTGCTCTGGCCGGGCACGTGCATCGTGCACGACACCTTCAGCGAGCGGAAGATCACGGGCCTCAAGGAGCGCCACCCGCACGCGCTGCTCTTGGCGCACCCCGAGTGCGAGGACGTCGTCCTGCGGATGGCCGACTACGTCGGCTCGACGACGGGCATCCTGAACTTCGCCACGAAGAGCGACGCGAAGGAGTTCATCGTCGCGACGGAGCCCGGGATCTTGCACCAGATGACGAAGGCGGCGCCCGACAAGACGTTCGTCCCCGCGCCGCCGGAAGCCAATTGTTCGTGCAACGAATGTCCGCACATGAAGAAGAACACCCTCGAGAAGGTGTACCTCTCGCTGCGGGATCTCGAGCCCCAGCTCTCCATGGATCCGGCGCTCATGCGCGCCGCGCTCGTGCCGATCCAGCGCATGCTCGACCTGTCGAAGTGACGCGCGCGGTACGCGGCGTGCTTGAATACCCGAACCCTCGCGCTCGTCGATCGCGGTCGTGAAAGAAGCCCCCTACCGCAGCCCCAGCCGCGCGCGCCGCACCGAGACCGAAGAACGAATCGCGTCGAGCGAGGAGAAGCTCGGTCCGCTCGCCCGATCGCTCTTGCCGGCGAAGCTGCGAGAGCGCCTCGCCCAACTACACACCGACACCGACGGTCGTGAGGACGAGGACGTCGACGGCTTGCGTGAAGAGCTCGCGGCGGCCCTGGAGGAGGCACTCGCGCACGCCAAGCAACGCGAGCGCGAGCTCCGTGCACTGCCGTTCGATCATCCGGACGCTCCCGTCCTGGAAGACGCCTGGGGTCCAATCGGGACGGAGGAGGCCGCCGAGCCGCTCCTCCAGGAGTTCGACCGCATGGTGCGCGAGCTCGACGAGCACGCCAACGTCGTCCGGACGGGGCCCCGCCTCACGGCGCGCTTCACCTACCGCGACGCTCCCATGCTGTGGAGCGTTCATCTGGGGAGTGCCCTCGAAACTCCCAACGGAGCGTTGTCCGGACCGGTCTTCTGCTTCGCGAGCGGCTCGCACTGGCTCGCCATCCGAGCTCCGTCGAAGCTCCCGCACGTCTTCGTTCGCCGGCAAAGGGCGACGGACATCATCAAGAAGGCCTAGCACCTCGGCAAGGAGATCGAGCTCGGGGAGCGCACCTTCGACGACGAGTTCTTCGTCGAGGGCGACGAGCCATTTGCCCGCGAACTCCTGACGAAGAACGTCCGCGACGCGCTGCTCGATCGAGCGCGGCTGACGAAGTTCACGTTCTACGCGGGAGCCGAGACCGCGAGCGTCGCGTGGAACACGAACCTCATCGGAGGCGTGATCGCGCCCGCCATCCGACCCTCGGCCGAGGTCCTCGTCGCGGTCCGCTCGGCGTTCGCGGAACTCCGCCTCGTACGCGGGACCTAGCCTCCCACGACGTGCGGCCCGACCTCGGTACGCGAGGACACGACTCCTCGGGGAGGGTCGACGATGCCGCATGGATGCAGGCGCGATTCGCTACTCCGTCAGGATGGTCGTCGCGATGTAGTCGGCCGCGAAGATCGTGACGATGCTCGCGACGACGGCCTTCGCGGTCGCCTCGCCGACGCCGCGCGCGCCGCCCGACGCGAAGAAGCCCTTCTTGCAGCAGATCGTGCTCACGATGAGGCCGAACACGAGGCTCTTGATGCCGAGCATCCGGATGTCGGCGAACTTCACGAACGCGCGGATGCGGTCGAAGAAGATGCCCGGGTCGATCGATTGCCACACGACCGCGACGAGCCACGCGCCGAACATGCCTGCGATCCCGAACGCGAGCGCGAGGAGCGGCAACACGACGGTGGTCGCGAGGATGCGCGGGACGACGAGGTACTGGATGGGGCTCACGCCCATCGTGGTGATGGCGTCGATTTGCTCGGTCACGCGCATGTTGCCGAGCTCGCTCGCCATCGTGCTGCCGGCGCGCGCGGTGACGACGACGGCGGCGAGGACGGGGGCGAGCTCGCGGGCGAGCGCGAGGGCGACGACGCCGCCGACCATGCCCTCGGCGGAGAACTGGCGGAAGCCCACGATGGTGCTGAGGGTGAACGCCATGCCGGTGAACATGCCGACGAGGCCGGCGATGAAGAGCGAACCGGCGCCGATGAACTCGACCGCGCCGAGGAACTGCGCAAGGCGGAACGGCGGGCGGAAGAGCCAGGTGACGGCCTTCACGAACAAGAGGACGGTGGCGCCGAGATCGTCGAGCAGATCGAGGATCGGATCGATGACGACGTCGAGGAGCGCGAGGACGTTTCGCTCCTTCGGCGCCTCGGTGGACGACTCGGCGGTGCTCACGGCTCCCGGTAGAAGCGAGGGACCCGCCGGGAAATCGACGTGAGCACCTCCCACGCGATCGAGCCTGCATGGGCGGCGACCTCGCCGGCCGTGATGGCGTCTTTGCCGTGCGGGCCGTCTTGCGGGCCGAGCACGACCACCTCGGCGCCGAGCGCGACGCCGGGGACGTCCGTGACGTCGAGCATCGACATGTCCATCGACACGGCGCCGACGATGGGCGCGCGACGACCGCCGACGAGCATGTGTCCGCGGTTCGAGAGCTGGCGGGAGAGGCCGTCGGCGTAGCCCATCGGCACCGTCGCGACGACGGTGCGGCGCGACGCGCGGAAGAGCGCGCCGTAGCCGACGCTCTCGCCGACCTCGATCGTCCGAAGGCCGACGATCTCCGTCCGGACGCGCATGACCGG
>JBGAHN010000134.1:0-16609 GCA_044226145.1 Labilithrix sp.
CGATTGGTAGGCAGCGTCGAGCGCGGCGAAGATCTCCGTGCCGCCGCCGGACTGGATGCGGGCGATGTCGTTCTGGATGCGCGCGCGGTGCTTGGCAGCGGTCATGCGGACGACGCGCGTGGGCTCCGAGTCGAACGCGATGACCTCGAGCAAGTCGTCCGACGAGAGCGTGTCGGCCGTCGCCTTCGCGGCGGCCTTGGCCATCTCGATCGGCATGCCGTTCATCGAGCCCGAGCGATCGATGACGAGGCACATGGCGACCTGCGGCTCGTCGCGGCGCTTCTCGGCGTCCATGCGCACGGGCAGGATCCGCTCGACGGTGGTGTGGTACCAGCCGCCGAGCCCGAAGCCGGACTCGCCGCCTGCGAAGAGGAAGCCGCCGCCGAGATCGCGCACGTAGCTCTCGATGGCGTCTTGTTGGGTGAGCGAGACGGCGTCGGCGGGCGCGTCGGAGAGGACGACGAAGTCGTAGCGTTCGAGCTCGCGGATCGACGAGGGGAGCTCGCGGGGCGATCGGACGTCGACGTCGAACTCTTGCGCGCTGAGCGCGGACGCGAGGTAGCTCGCGCGCTGGGTGTTGCCTTCGACGTAGAGGACCGCCGGGCGCCCCGGCACGGCCACGGAGACGGAGAACCGGTTGTTCTCGGCGAAATGGTCCTCGTCGATGTCCGAGATCGACAGCGCGTAGGTGACGTCGCCCGCGACGCGCACGACGCTCTTGAACGTCACGTCGTTGTCGCCGGGCAAAAGGTCGAGGGTGCGGACGCCATCGAGCCCGTTGATGGCCTCGCCTTGCTTGAGCGTCGCCTTCGCCTTCTGCGCGCGGCTCGAGAAGATGCTCGCGTGCAGGTTGAAGGGCTCGCCGACGCGCACTTTGTCGGGCACGCGCAAGTCACGCACGGCCACTTCGCCGGGGACGGGACGATGGTACGGCGTCGCGAAGATGCGCACGCCGAACGCCCTGGCGCGGTTCGCCTCGGCGAGCAGATCGCCGTCGGTTTGCACGCCGTCGGAGAGGATCACGGCGCGGCGCAGGTAGCCGGCCGGGTACTGTCCGTAGGCGAGCGACAGCGCGCTCGCGATGTCCGTCGCGGCGCCGAGGCCCGTGCGCGAGGTGCCCTTTCCCGCGCGGGCGGCCTCTTGCACGGTGAGATCGTGGCGTTCGAGCGGTGGCGCCTCTTTGGCGTCGTCGGCGAGCGGGACCACGCGCGGGCGCTTGGCGAACGTGATGACGCGGACGATCGCGTCGTCCGGTTTTTCGGCGAGCGCCTTGGTGATCTCGGCGCGCGCGTCCTCGATGGCCGCGTCGGGCACGGACTCGGAGACGTCGACGAGGTAGACCGTGCAGATCTTCGACGTCGTCGCCGTGCGCGCGAGCCGCGCGAGGCCGAGCGCCAGGAGCACGACGAAGGCGATGCGCAAGAAGACCGAGAGGATCCGTTGCGGGAGCGGCAGATCCGCAAGCGATCGCCCGATCATCCAGAAGAAGAACGGCGCGAGGAGCGCGAGCCCGAGCATCTTCGGCGACAGGAGCTCGTAATCGACGCCGCCGCGCGACCACGCGAGCTCCGGATGCGCCCCGATCGCGAGCGGATCGAGCACGCGCCGGAAATAGAGCCACGAAAGGGCGATCCCGAGGGCGCCGCCGGCGATCGCGAAGACGTGGCGGGCGCGATCGGCCTCGTCCGAGCGGAGCGAGCGCACGAGGCGCACCGTCGACCGAACGACGACGGCCGCGCACAGGACCGCGACGAGCGCGGTGAGAAGCAGCTCGGGCGACAGCGCCGGGAAGAAGCGCTTGCCGAGGATCCACGCGAGCCCCGTCCCCACGAGGACGAGCCCCGCGATCGCGGCGCGTGCGCGCGGCGTCATACGGTGATCCTCCGGTGGAAGGTGAACCACTCGATCGCGGTCAACGCGACGGCCGCGAGCAGGAGGTAGATCCAGAGCTCACGGCGAACGCCGATCTGGAAGCCTTCGAGCGCGCCCGCCTTCTTGCCATCGACGACGAGCTCCTTGGCCGGCTCGATGGCGCTCTCGTCGGCGTCGAGGAGGTTCGCGGCGAACGCGGTCTTCGTCGGCGCGGCGCCCCGAGACACGGCGTCGCCGTCCGTCATGGAGGCGCGGCGCAGCTCGTAGAACCCGGCGCGATCGCCCAAGTAGACCGCGCGCCCCTCGTGGACGGGGACGACGACGTCACCGCCGCCGGGCGTCGTGAGCACGGCGCGGTCGCGGCCCTCGTCGCCCTCGTTGATCGGGACGCGCCAGACCTCGCCCGTGCGGAAGCTCGAGATGTAGCGCGCGTCTTCGTCGGTGAAGTCGTTGATGCAGTTCATCAAGAACAAGGGCCACGCCACGCGCAGCGGCAGGTCGCTCTCGCGGACGTCGAAGCCGAGCGCGACGAACTTGAAGCCGTCCCGCTGACCGGCGACGAGGATGGGTCCGTCGACGCTGGCGCCGACGACCTTGTCGTTCGGTCCCGGCACGAGCTTGTGCCCGCGGGCGACGTTCACGTCGTCGAGCGCCGTCCACCGGACGATGGGGTGCTTGCGATCGATGCGGTCGAACCCTGGGCGATCGAGCACCTTGTCACTCTTGACCGGGGATCCGGGGCCGCGGGGATCGATGTAGATCGCATGCGTCTTCGGGGGCGCGGCCGGCGTCGCGCCGTCGAAGACGACGACGTCGGGGCGCGCGGCGGACGACGGCCGAGCGGCGTAGGCCTCCGGCGTCTCGAACGAGACGTCGAGGTACTCGTCGAGCAAGAGCGCCGCCTCGAGGTACGTGTTGCCGGGCGTGACCACGAGGACCTTCGCGCGACGGCGCTCGGGCAGGAGCGCATAGGCGTGATCGTCGGTCGCAAGCGCGTCTTGGCTGCCATCGAGGGGGCGAATCTTGGCCTCGAGCGTGCGGCTCGCGCCCGAAAGGTTCGGGTAGAACCGCGGCAGCCGCTCGCCCGCCTTGAGGCGCAGCTTCGTCAAATCGACGATCGTGCCGTCGCCGAAGAGCGAGAGCTCGATGCTCTCTTCCTCGGGGCCGGTGTTCGTCACTTCGAGCATGACCTCGTAGCGCGACTTGTCGAGCGGGTAGCGGCGCACGGAGAACTGCGTGATGCCCACGTTGCGCGCGCTCGCGCCGACGGGGAGGTAGGTGAGCTTGACGTCGTCGCCGAGGCGCACCTTGCCGGAGCCGTCGACGGCCTCGCCCACGCGCCCGTCCGAGACGACGACGATCTCGGGGTTTTCGAGGCCTCGCAGCGTGTCCGTCGCGAACCTCAGCGCGCGCGCGAAGTCCACGCGCGTGTCCGTCGCGACGGCGCCTTCGAGCTCCCGTTCGAGCTCCGACGTGTCGCCGCTCATCGGGCCGAGGGAGGTCACCGACGCGTCCATCCGCGCGATGAGCATGCGGTCGGCGCCGCCGAGCCCTCGGATGATCTTCTGCACCTCGCGCTTCGCCTCGGCGAGGCGGCTCGGCCCGACGTCGCTCGCTTGCATCGAGGCGCTCGTGTCGAGCAAGACGACGAGGTTGCGTCCGCGGACGGACAGCGCGCCCCGCCGCGGATCGCCGAGCGCGAGCGCGAGGAGGAGCAGGAGCGCGAGCTGGACGAAGAGCGAGAGCAGGCGTTTGAGCCGCGAGAAGAGGCTCGTCGCCTCCTTGTCGCGCAGGATCTTCTCCCACAGATTCACGAACGGCACGGGCACCGTTCGGCGGCGCAGCTTCAAAATGTAGAGCGCCGTCGTGAGCGCGGCGGCGACGCCGAACACCCCGAGGAGCTGCGCGAGCGAGAGCCCCGCGAACGTCACCGGAGGAACCCTCCACGGCGGAACACGCGCAAAATGAGCTCGTCGAACGGCACGTTCACGTCGGCGCGGATGCACGCCACCTGCTTCGACGAACAGAACCGCTCGACGTCGGCGAGGTACGCGCGGTAGGCGGCTTGGAAGCGCTCGAGGACGGCGGCGGTGACCGTGACCTCGCGCTCGTCGCCCGACTCGCAATCGTAGAGGAGCACGTCGCCCGACAGCTTCGGCCGCGCCTCGGACTCGTCGACGACGTGGACGACGAACGGGTCGAACTTGTTGTAGCGGAGCACGTTGATCCCGCGCTCGAACCCGTGCGGATCGTACAAGTCGCTCACGAGCACGACGAGACCGCGCCGCTTGTTCTGCGCGACGAAGGCCTTGAGGGCGTCTTCGAGGTTCGTCTCGCCCTCTGCCCGGAGCTCCTTCAGAAAGCGAAAAACCTTGAAGATACGCGCTTTTCCGCGCGTTTGCGGCAGGCGTTCGAGCACGCGATCGCTCGTCGTGACGATGCTCACGCGATCGAGGTTCGCCAGGCCCACGTACGCGAGCGCCGCGCAAATCTGCTTCGCCTGACGGAGCTTCTTGCCGCCGCCGAAGCCCATCGAGCGCGACGTGTCGACGACGAAGTAGATCGCGAGGTCCTCCTCCTCCTCGTAGAGGCGGAGGAGCAGACGGTCGAAGCGCTGGTAGACGTTCCAGTCGAGGTAGCGGAAGTCGTCGCCCGGTTGGTAGTCGCGGTGATCGGCGAACTCGACGCCCGAGCCGCTCTTCTTCGTCCGCCGCTCGGCGCGCATGCGACCGGCGAACACGCGCTTGCTGACGAGCGCGAGGTAGTCGAGCTTGCGCTGGAACGCGTCGTCGAAGAGCGCTTCGTCTTGCGGAGCAGCGGACGGCCGCTTCGCGAAGCCGAAGACGGAATCAAGCAAGCCCAATCGGCGCCTCCGCCGTCTTCGTCTCGGCGCCCTTCGTCTCCGGAATGGCCTTCAAGATGGCCTCGAGGACCTGATCGGTCTTCATGCCCTCGGCTTCGCCCTCGAAGTTGAGCAGCACGCGGTGACGCAGCGCCGGCAAGGTCACCGCGCGCACGTCGTCGATGCTCGCAGCGAAGCGGCCCTCGAAGAGCGCGCGGATCTTCGCCGCGAGGAGCACGGCCTGCGCGCCGCGAGGGCTCGCGCCGAAGCGGACGAACTGCTTGCAGATCGGCGGCGCGTCGGGCCCGTCGGGGTGGCTCGCCTGGACGACGCGGATCGCGAAGTCCTGCACGTGGCGCGCGACCGGCACGCGGCGCACGAGGGCTTGCATGCGCAAGATGTCTTCGCGGTGGAGCACGGGCTCCCGCGGACCGCGCGCCTCGCCCGTCGTCAGATCGAGGATCGCGTGGAGCTCGTCGCGGTTCGGGAAGGGGACGTGCAGCTTGAAGAAGAAGCGGTCGAGCTGCGCCTCCGGCAAGGGGTACGTCCCTTCCATCTCGAGCGGGTTCTGCGTCGCGAGGACGACGAAGGGCTCCTCGAGCACGTGCGTCCGCTTGCCGACCGACACGCGGTGCTCCTGCATCGCCTCGAGCAGCGCGCTCTGGGTCTTCGGCGTCGCGCGGTTGATCTCGTCGGCGAGCACGATGTTCGAGAAGACCGGGCCTTTCCTGAACTCGAACGCCTTCCCGCCCCCTTGCGTCTCGTCGATGACCGTCGTGCCGAGGATGTCGGCGGGCATCAGATCGGGGGTGAACTGGATGCGCGAGAACGCGAGGCTCAGCGCCTCGGCGAGCGTGCGGACGAGCATCGTCTTTCCGAGACCGGGGACGCCCTCGAGCAGCGCGTGACCGCCGGCGAGCAAGCACACGAGCACGCCGTCGACGACGGCATCGTTGCCCACGATGGTCTTGGCGATCTCCGCCTTGAGCGCGGCGATCGAGGCTCGGAACTGGTCCACTTCGGCGCGGACGACGGCGGCGTCCTTCGAGTCGGTCATGAGAGAGGCTCCGTGGTTCGAGCAAACGGTGACGACGAACGAAACGACGATGGGAAGGCCATGCGGTCACCCCAGAAGCCCGCGCGCGTGGTTCGCGCGATCACGGCGCACCTCGATCCGGGGCATTCATCGGCGCGGGCGGCGCGTCGTTCGTCGCGCCGTCCCGCGGCCGAATGAGTTGGAAATAGCGACGCACGTAGAAGCGGTAGCCGCCGGGGATCTCGTCCTTGTCGAGCGCCTCTTCGGCGACCGTGTGGTACTCGCGAAACACCCGCTGGTAGCCGCGCGACGCGAACCCGCGCTCGGCCGCACCGAGGATGACCTCGCTCCGGCTGCCGCCCTGGCCGGTGTCGTTGCCGGCGACCTGCGTGTCTTGCGTGCCGACGTTCGGTCGCGTCGCGCCGCCCTGCACCTTGGGATCGTGCCCCGTCCCGACGCCGCGGCCCGGCTCGTTTCCTTCGCCCCCCGAGCCGCCGCCTTGCGAGCCACCGCTCTGCGACCCGCTGCCTTTGCCGGCGGAGAGCATCATCATCCGCTCGCCGTTCGGGCCCAGGATCCACGTGTCGCCGGCGCCTTGCCCCTGGCCTTGCGAGCCTTGGCCGCCCTGGCCTTGCTGACCTTGGCCGCCCTGGCCCTTCTGCCCTTGGCCTTGCTGCCCCTGGCCGTTTTGACCTTGGCCGTTCTGCGCCTGCCCGTCGCCGGACTGGGGATCGCCCTGCCCCTCTTGCCCCTGCCCTTGGTCGCCCCCTTGCCCCTGCGACCCGCTCTTGCCTTGCGATCCGCTTTGCCCGCGCGCGCGCTGCTGGAACGTGCGGAGGCGCGCGACGCGGTTCTGCCCGCCCTGCGCCTGTTGACGGAGGTTCTCGCGCAGCTCCTCGAGCTTCTGCCGGAGCTGCTCTTTCTCCTCTTGGCTCATTTGCTCGCGCGCCATCCGGTTGATGTCTTCGGCGGCGCCGTCGAGATCCTGCGCCGAGAGCCCGAGATCCTTCGCCAGATCTTCGGCCGCCTTCTGCAGATCGCGGTCGAGCCGATCGAGCTCGCGCTGGGCCTTCTTCTGTTCCTCGGATTGCCGATCGAGGCGTTCGAGCTCGCGCTCGCGCTTCTGCAGGAGGCGCTTCTCCTCGTCCTCGGCGCCCGCGTCGTTCGCCTGCTGCCTTTGCTTGAGGAGCTGCGACTTCAACTCCTCGCGCCGCGCGTCGAGCGCATCGGCGCGCTGCTTCTGGTTTTCACCCGCTTTTTTGAGCGCGTCGCGGAGCTTGTCGAGCTGCGCCTTGTCGATCTTCGAGCCCTGCTCGCGGAGCTTCTTCGCGAGCTCGCGCATCGCCTTCTCGGCGTCGGCGAGGTTCTGGTTCGCCAGCGCTTCGCCCGCGGGCTTGCTCATGTCGCTCTTCCGGAGCTCTTCGGCCATCTGCCGGAGCGCTTCTTCGAGCGACTTCGCGTCGACCTCGCGGCCTTCGAGGAGCTTGTCTTCGAGCTGCTGCATCCGCCGGAACGCTTCGGTGCGGTCGAGCCGGCGGTTGGCCAGATCTTCGATGAGCTGGTTGAACTCCTGCGTCGCGGCCTTCGCGTCGTCGGACTCCATGCGCTGCTCGACGTCGCGCAAGAACTCCCGCATCGCGTCGAGATCGTCGGCCGTGACGTCGACGGCGTCGATCGTCTTGGCCGCCGAGACGACCGTGCGCGTCCGCAGCTCGAACGCGGCGACGACGGCCAGCGACGACGCCATCGCGAGGACGAACGGCCACTCGGCCGGCACACCGATCCGCACCGCGCGCTTCGGGTCCACCCGATCGACATGAGCGAGCGCGTCGTCGATGGCCGCCTCCATGAAGGGCGTGCGATCGGCCGGCGCGAGCTCCGCGAAGGACAGCGCGCTCGAGAGGCGGTCCGAGAGCCCGTGGAAGCGATCGAGCGCGACGGCCCCCGCGCGCGGCGCCAGCCGTCGGACGTACCCCACGACGGCCGCGACGACGAACTGGACGACGGCCGCCGCGAGGACGACGCGGGCCGTCCGCTCCCCGACCACGCCCGTCTTGCGGAGCACGAGGATCGCTAGCGCGACGACCAGGCCGACCGACATGGCGCGCGCCGCCCACACGAGCGCACGTCGCAACCGCATGCGACGCTCGGCATGGCGGACCGGCCGTTCGAGGGCGCCGAGGGCCGACACGCGATCGGACGGAGGCGTCGCCGGACTCGGCGTGCCGTCTCGTTGCGTCGTCGGTTCCGCCTCCGGAGCTCCCATCCGCCTTCCGTTCCTCCCGTCGTGTCCGTCCTGCCTCGTGGCGCTCTCGCTCGCGGATCCATCGTCGATGGCGCCCGCGGAACCTTGGGACGCTCGACGCGCGAGGAAGTTTCCCAAGAAAAGCCCGTCGGCTGCGCAGAACCTTTCGTCGGACCGCGCAACTTACCGGGAAGACTTCGTTTCCATCGTAGCATTGCGAAGCCCCGACGCGCGCATTCCCGCGGAGAGCGAAGGCCGCGGTTCCCACGCGCCGGCCGTCGTCGGAGCCGACCCGGCCGACGAACGAAATCCGCCGTCCATCGCCGAGGAACCGCTGTAGGATGCGACCGCGTGACGACCGAGGGTCGGAAAGTGCTGCCCGAGCTGCCCGCGTTCGATGGGTCGATCCTGCGCGACGAGCGCGTCGGTACGGGCGGCTTTCTCTGGCTGCGGCGCCTGGAGCTCAGCCTCTCGGGCGAACCGCCGCATCCTCCGTTTCCCTACGATGTCGTCGAACGCGAGGCGCTCGACGCGTGCGTCGTCGTGGCCCACGAGCGGCGCAGCGGGGTCCCGTGGGTTTGGTTGCGGAGCTGCATAAGGCCGCCCGTCGCGCTGCGTCCACGCGATCTCCACCCCGCGCACGGCGGCATTTTGTGGGAGGTGCCCGCCGGCCTCATCGAACCGCAGGAAGCTCCGGAAGCCGCGGCGCTCCGCGAGCTCGACGAAGAGCTCGGCTTCGCCGCCGACGCCAAGGCGCTCCGCCCCCTCGGGAGTTGGACGTTGCCCGCGCCAGGGTTCGTCGGCGAGGTGCACCATTTCTTCCACGTCGCGGTCGACGGCGTGGAGCGGCGCGATCCCGCCGGCGACGGCTCGCCGCTCGAAGCCGGCGCCCGCATCGTGTGCGTGCCCCTCGAACGCGCATTGGAGGCGTGCCGGACGGGGGAAATCCGCGACGCCAAGACGGAGCTCGCGCTTCGCCGTCTCGTGGACGACGACCGCGACGTCGGGTGATCCGCATGGGCGCGACCACGAAACGTCCCCGCGCACGCGCACCGAAGGTGGCCGTCGTCGTCAAGCAGACGACGTACCGGAAATTCGTCGTGCAGGAGCACGATCCGCTCATCACGAAGCTCCTCCGCAAGCACGATCCGACGGTCAAACGCCTGAAATCGTCGGACGACTCGCATCAAGCGACGATCCACGAGGTCGAGGTCGCGCTCGCGCAGCTCGGCGCCGAGACCGTCTTCCACGGCGGCCCCCTCGCGCACATCCCCGCGGCCGTCGACCTCGTGATCACGATCGGCGGCGACGGGACCCTGCTCGCCGCGTCCCACCAGATCGGCGACGGCGTTCCCCTCCTCGGCATCAACAGCGCCCCCGAGACGTCGATCGGCTTCTTCTGCGGCGCGAAGAAGGGCTCCGTGTTCGGCGCGATCGAGCAAGCCCTCGCCGGCAAGCTGCCGTCGACGGAGCTCTCGCGCATGCGGGTCGATCTGAACGGGAAATGCCTGCACGCGCGCGTGCTCAACGAGGCCCTCTTCTGCCACGCGTCCCCCGCGGCGACGTCGCGCTACATCCTCGTCATCACCCGCGCGAACGGCGCGTCGGTGGAAGAAGATCAGCGATCGAGCGGGATCTGGGTCGGCCCCGCGGCCGGCTCGACCGCCGCGCAACGGAGCGCCGGAGGGCGAATTTTGCCGCTCCCATCGAAGCGCATCCAGTACGTCGTGCGCGAACCGTACACGCCGGCGGGCGGCCGCCTGCGGTTCCCTCGCGGGCTGCTCGACGTGGGTGGTTCGCTCAAGATCCGCAGCAAAATGCGCGAGGCGAAGGTGTTCGTCGACGGGCATCGGGTCGTCCACCCCGTCACCATCGGCGACGTCCTCGAGATGCGCCGGAGCGACGAGCGGCTCACCGTCCTCGGCATCGCGACCAAGCGCCGGGGCTGAGCTCCACGCCCGGAGGTTCGGTCTTGCTCGTCGATGGCCGAGGTCGTGCTAGCTTTTCCTTCATGCGCGCCCTTCGTCGTGCCCTCTTCGCCGTGGCGGTCGTCGGACTCTCTGCCGCCCTCGGCCCCACGCTCGCTCCCCGCGAGGCCAACGCGTCCGTGTCGATCGCGGTCGGGTTCGACGATCTCGTCAAAGACGCCGACGCGGTCGCGATCGTGACGCCCCTCGAGCACACGTCGGTGTGGGAAGACGGGCGCATCTACACGTACACGCACGTGAAGGCCGAACAGGGCATCGCCGGCGAGCTCGGCGCCGGCGCCGAAGGATGGGTCCGCACCCGCGGCGGCGTCGTCGGGAAGATCGGTCAGCTCGTCGACGGAGAGCCGGTCTTCACCGCCGGCAAGAGCTCGCTCTTGTTCTTGCACAAGTTCAAGGCCGGCGGCACGTGGGAGGTCTCGGCGCGCGCGCAGGGCCAGTACCCCGTCATCCTCGACGAGAGCTTGCCGAAAGACGCGGCCACGCGCCGAACCCTCCGCACGTCGGCGAACGTCGGCATGATCTTGCCTCCGCGCGCGACCACGGCGACCGATCCGTCGAAGGCGAACGCGACGCCGCAAGCGACGCCCGCCACCGTCACGGTGCGCCTGGCGCGCGAGGTCCTTCATGAGCGACCGCTCGATGCCGCCGCCCGCGAGATCGCCGACGCGTGGAAGCGTCTCCATTCGCGGTCGGCTCCGTGACCATCGCGCAACGCGTCCGTGCCGTCGCGGCCGCGGTCGCGCTGCTCGCACCGACGTCGGCGCACGCGTTCTGCCGGACGACCACCGTGGCCGTCGCCGCGGATTTCCAGCCGGGCCCGACGCGCTGTGTCTCCATCCGCGGTCGGCTCCGTGACCATCGCGCAACGCGTCCGTGCCGTCGCGGCCGCGGGCGCGGTGCTCGCCCCGACGGCGGCGGCCGCGGTCTGCCGGACGCCCACCGTGGCCGTCGCCGCGGCTTTGCAGCCGGGCCCGACGCGCTGTTGGGATCAAGGAAAGCCCCTCTATTGGGAGAGCGCGTGTGTCGGGTTCGACATCCAGCGGAACTCGAGCCGGCAGTTTTCGTACGAGCAAGCCTCGAAAGGCATCGCCGACGCCTTCGGCCGATGGTCGAGCGCGAGCTGCGCGACCCCGAACGGCGGAAGCTCGCGAGCGAGCATCGATTTTCGTGATCTCGGGCCGGTCGATTGCGCGGAGGCGACCTACAACCTCTCCGGCCCGAACCAGAACGTCATCGTGTTCCGCGACGACGCCTGGCCGTTTCGCGGCGCCGGCAACGCGCTCGGCATCACGACGGTCAGCTACGATCCCGACACGGGCAAGCTCTACGACGCGGACATGGAGATCAACACGTACAACGTGACGCTCTCCATGGAGACGCCCACGCCGAGCGGCACCTACGACTTCGCGAGCGTCCTCACGCACGAGGCCGGCCACTTCCTCGGCTTGCAGCACTCCGGGGACCAGCACGCCACGATGTTCGCGAGCTATGCGCCGACGATGCGCAACCTGGCCCAGGACGACGTCCTCGGCATCTGCAGCATCTACCTCCCGGACGGCCACCGTTCGGGGATCGACGGGCAGGTCGTCGCGAGCACCGCGTGCGATCCGACCCCGCGGCGCGGCTTGACGAACGCGTGCGAGGAAAAGCCGAAGGACTCGTGCTTCGGATCGTCGATCACCGGGCACCACGAGACGCGCGCCGGGTGGCTCACCGCCGTCGCGATCGCCGGGCTCGCCGTGGGTCGACGCCAACGGGCGCGTCGGCGGTCGGCGTAGCGTCACGACGACCACGACCTGACGCGCACGTCGCACGAAACGCCTCTGCGCGTGTTGTGCTATGTCGAGAGCCCGCATGAACGCCGATCTCCTCATCGTCGCCGGTGAAGCGTCCGGTGATCGCGCGGGGGCCGCCGTCCTCGCGCGGCTCGACGGCGTCCGCGCCTTCGGCATGGGCGGCGGGGCCCTGGCGCGCGCGCGCATGGAGCTCCTCTGCGATCTGCGCTCCACGACCGCGCTCGGCGTGGCGGAGGTGGCGTCGCGAGCGGTGTCGGTCGGCGTCTCGTACGCGCGGCTCCGCGCCGCCATCGCGCTTCGCCGGCCGAAAGCCGCGCTCCTCGTCAACTACACGGAGTTCAACACGCACCTCGCGTGCGCGCTGCACGACGCCGGCACGCGCGTGCTCTGGTACGGAGCCCCACAAATTTGGGCATGGCGAAGCGGCCGCGCGGCGACGCTCCGCCCGCGCATCGATCGCATGGCCGTCATGCTTCCCTTCGAGGAAGATCTCTGGCGGCGCGTCGGCGTCGACGCCCACTACGTCGGGCACCCCGCGCTCGAAGAGCGGCGCGTACGCGCGTACGCCGAGCCCGACGAGGAGGCCCGGGAAGCCCGCACCGTCGCCCGTGAGCTGCTCGGCATGACGGCGCGCGCGTGGTGCGTCGGCATCCTCCCCGGGAGCCGTCCGCACGAGGTCCACGGGCTCCTCGAGCCGATGCTCGAGGGGTACGAGATCGTTCGGCGCGATCGGGCGAGCGTCGACGCGCGGGTCCTGCTCGCCCCGAGCCTCGACGCCAAGACGAAGGCCTGGGCGAAGGCCCTGTCCGCGCGTTTCCGGACCGAGGTGGTCGACATCGACGCGCGCGCGGGCATCGCGAACGCCCTGCCCGCCTTCGACGCGGCCCTCTGCGCGTCCGGCACCGCGTCGCTCGAATGCACGCTCGCGGGCGCGGTTCCCGTCGTCTGTTACCGCGTCGGCCTCGCGACGGAGCTCGGCGCGCGCGCGCTGATGACCACGCCGCACATCGCGCTCCCCAACGTCTTGCTCGGTGAGGCCGTGTTTCCCGAGCTCGTCCAGCGGGCACTCACCCCGTCGCGCATCGCCGAGGCGCTGACCCGCGTGCTCGACGAACGGCGCGAGCTGCTCGACGCCTGCGAGCGCGTCGCCCGCGTTCTCGAGGACAAGCCCCATGGTTCGCTCGAGGTCGCGCGCATCCTCCGCGCGTGGATGCCGCGGACGGACGACGTGGTGCACGCGGCGCATCCGTGATGCCGCTCTTCGTCGTCTCGCTCTTCCTGTTCGCGCTCCGGCTCTACGCCGCCACGCGCGTCGGGTTCGGCGACAGCGAGGCGCTCTACGCGTGTTGGGCGGCGCATCCGCAACCCGCCTACCTCGATCACCCCGGGCTCGTCGGGCTCGTGGCGCGGGCGATCGGCGGCGGCGCCGTCCCGATCCCCGTTCGCGTCCACGTCGTCACCGCCGTCGTCGCGACCCTCGTTCCATGGCTCGTCGTCCTCGCCGCCCGCGCGTTCGGCGCCGCGTCCAGGCCGGCGATGGTCGCGGGGCTCGTCGTCGCGCTCGTACCGGAGACGGCCATCGGCCTCTTCGCGCTCACGCCGGATCTCCTCCTCGCGCCCCTCTGGCTCGGCGCGCTGGCGCTCGCCGCGATCGCGCTCGAGAGCCCGCCCGCCGGGACGCGCGCCGCCGTGGCGTTCCTCGGCTCGGGCCTCCTCGCCGCCGTCGCGTGCGCCGCCAAAATCTCGGGCCTCTTGCTCGTGTTCGCGCTCTTCGTGACGTACGCGTCGATGCTCCGCGCGAAAGGGCCCTCCGCGAAGGCGGTTCGCACGATCTGGCCGTGGGCGGGTCTCTTGACGTGCGCCGTCGTCCTCGCCCCCATCGTCCTCTTCGAGGCTCGGAGCGGATGGCCGATGCTCCAGCATCGCCTCGTCGACACGCAGAAGCACGCCGGGCTCGCGCTCCGCAACGCCGGCGGGCTCGTCCTCGGCCAGCTCGCCTACCTCTCGCCGGTCGTCGCCTGGTTGGCGGTGACGACCGCGCGCGATCTGATCCGGCTCCGCCACCGCGACGCCCGCTCGAAGCTTGCATTCTACACATTCATCGTCCCCCTCGGCCCGCTCGTGCTCCTCACCCTCTGGAGCCGCGTCGCGGAGCCGCATTGGATCGCGCCCGCGCTCCTCGGCTTGCCGCTCCACGCCGCACGCCGCGCGAGCGAGACCGACGACGCCCCCCGCGCCGATCGCCCCACCGACGGCGCCGCGCCCACGCCTCCGGGGTTCGCTCGACGGCGCGTCCTCTCCGTCGCGCTCGCCGTCGCGGCCGCGATGACCCTGGCCGCCCACGCGTGGGTGCTCGTCCCCTCGGCGACGCGGCTCTTGCCCGAATCGACGGATCCCAAGCTCGACATCACGAGCGAGCTCTACGGCTGGCCGAGCGTCCTCGAAGCTGCGCGCGAGCAACTCAAGAGCGCCGCGACGCCGATGGATCCCGAAGGCCACGAGGTCGTCGTCGTCGGCCCTCACTGGACGATCTGCGCGCAGCTCGCCGCCGGTCTTCCGGGCGTCCGCGTGGGTTGCGCGACGCCGATCCCCGACGACTTCGACCGGTGGTTGCCGCGCGAGGCGTGGCGGCGCGCCGATCGCGTCCTCTACGTCACGGACAACCGCTTCCCCGGCGACGGCGCCGATCAGCTCCCGACCCTCGCGCGAACCTCGCAGACGCGCGTCCGCGTCCTCCGCGGCGGGCGAACCGCGCGCGTGTTCGAGCTGTATTTCTACGATCGCCGCGCGTCAGGTGCGCGCGAGCGGGAGCCGGTAGACCGCCAGGGTCTTCGCGAGGCACGCGAGTAGCGCCATCGCACCGAAGAGGTAGACGGCCCCCCACATGGCGTGCGTCCGCCCCGCGCCCCCCGCGGTGATCATGACGCCGTACGCGAGCCCGACGAGCGATCCGAACACGCCGAAAGCCCATCCGAAGCGACGGCCCAAGAGGAGCCCCACCGCCGCGACGGCGAGCAGCCCGACGAACGAAATCGCACCGAGGTCGCTCAAGAGCGCGCCCCAACCGAAGAGCGCATGCCGCGCGACGAGCGTACGCACGAGCTCGGCGACGGCCAAAACTCCCGCCAAAACACCGCCGATTCGGCCGATTCGCCCCAAGTTACCGACGTCGGAAGGGACCATGCCCCACCGACGTTGCGCGCGGCATGCCAACGCGCGTCGCAGAGGTGTCCCTCGTTTCCTCGGTCGCTCGGCCGCGGCTCTCGGCGGCTACTCGGCCGCGGCCCCCGGCTCGGTGGCACCACCCGCGCCCGGTCCCGTCGCGACGTGCGCGGGCATCGCCCGAAGCCCCGCCGCGCGAATGAGATCCATGTCTTCTTCCTCTTCGGGGTTCGCCGTCGTGAGGAGGCGATCGCCGTAGAAGATCGAGTTCGCCCCCGCGTAGAGGCACATCATCTGCGCCTCGCGCGACAGCGACGTCCGCCCCGCCGAGAGCCGCACGCGCGCCTTGGGCATGAGGATGCGGGCGACGGCGATCATGCGGACGAGGTCGAGCGGGTCGACCGGCGGCATGTTCGCGAGCGGCGTCCCTTCGACCGGCACGAGCGCGTTCACGGGGACGCTCTCCGGCTGCACCTCCATGTTGGCGAGCGTCCGGAGCATCTCGCAGCGATCGTCGACGCTCTCGCCCATCCCGATGATGCCGCCCGCGCAGACCGTGATGCCGGCCTTGCGGACGTGGTCGATCGTGCGGAGGCGATCGTCGAACGTGCGCGTCTTGATGATCGAGCGGTAGTTCTCGCGACTCGTGTCGAGGTTGTGGTTGTAAGCGTCGAGCCCCGCGTCTTTCAGACGGATCGCCTGCGACTCCGTCAACATGCCGAGCGTCACGCACGCCTCGAGGCCGAGATCCTTGACCCCCTTGACCATCTCGAGGACGCGATCGAATGCCGGCCCGTCCTTCACCTCGCGCCACGCCGCGCCCATGCAGAAGCGCGTCGAGCCGAGCTCCTTCGCGCGCCGCGCGCTCGCGAGCACCTCGCGGACGTCGAGCATCTTCTCGGCGTCCACCTTCGTCTCGTGGTGGCTCGACTGCGGGCAGTACCCGCAGTCTTCGGGGCAACCACCGGTCTTGACGCTGAGGAGCGTGCAGAGCTGCACCTCGTTGTCCGCGTGGTGCGCCAGGTGAACGCGCCGGGCTTCGTCGAGGAGCGGCAAGAGCGGCTTGTCGTAGAGCGCGCGGACGTGTTCCCGAGAATACCGAGCCGGACGATCCTGGACCTGCATGGGACGCCGACGATACCCGAAATCGCCGGCCCCGACATGGATTCCACGTGCGTAGCGACGCGCGCACCGTCGCGTCGAACGATCACCTGGGGTAGGCTCTTCCGCGAGATGGTCGCCTCTTCGCACGTTCTCGTCGTCGACGATTCGGCCGTCGCGCGAGCCGCCGTCGCGGGACGACTCCGCCGCGCGGGTCTCGTCGTCCTCGAGGCGGAGTCCGTGGCCGGAGCGAAGGCGCTCGCAAACGCCTCCTACGCGGTCGCGCTGCTCGATTTCGAGCTGCCGGACGGCACCGGCGTCACGATCGCCGAACACCTTCGGAGCCTTCGCCCGACGCTCCCGATCGGCTTCTTCACGAGCCTCGACGCCGATGCACGAGCGTCCGCCGAGCGGATCGGCCGGTGCTTCCGCAAACCCGACGAGCTCGACGCCGCCGTCGCGTGGGTGCTCGAAAACGTGCAGAACACACCTTAGTGGCTCTGCTCGCGCTCGGCGCCCACGCTTACGCCCGACGGGCCACGCCGACGTGTCGTCATACGCTCAGAA
>JBGAHN010000283.1:0-2478 GCA_044226145.1 Labilithrix sp.
TCTTCGGCGGCGGCGGCACCGTCGCGCGCACCGTCGCCGACTTCAATCCGAGCGACATCACGCCGGCGGCAGGCGCCGGCCTTCGCTATCTGCTCATCAAGGGCGAGCGGATCAACATCCGCGTGGATGCCGCCTACTCGCCCGATGGGCTCCTCTATTACGTGAACGCCGGCGAAGCGTTCTGATCAATTCGCCTGAGCGGCGGCGCGAGCCGGCGGCTCGGCGGGACGCGTCGACGAATCGACGTAGCCGCTCGTCATGTCGTAGTCCGCGGGCTCGACGTGCTTCGGGCGGGCGGCCGGTGCGCGCTCGATCGTCGCGACCGCACGCGCCGCGATCGTCGACGCCGCGAGGCGAGTCGTCTCGCGGAACGTCCACCAACGCTTCTTGCCCTTCCCCCAGGCTGACGGCGGCCGGAGGTAGACGGTGCTGAGCGGACGATGAAGGAGGTCGAGAGGCGCGACCCACGGCGTATGAGCGGGACGCGGGCCGAAGACCTGCCACTCGTTGCAGATCGAGCGCACGAGGTCGCCGATGGCCTGGTACTTCGCCATTCGCGACGGATAGCTCGCGACGATCGCGCGCTGCAGGCGCTCGAAGCCTTGGACGTGGCGCGGATGCGTCGGGTCCTTGAGGAGCGTCGCCCAGAAGGACTGCATGAAGCCGTCGCGATGCGTGTCCGCCATCATCGTACGAATCACGTGACGCGGCGGCCCTTGCACGCGGACCGCGACGCCGATGGCGTCGGAGAGGTAATCGATGTGGTGGTAGTAGAACGGAGGCATGTAGCAGGCCTCGCCGGGGCCGATGACGCACTCGACGCCGCCCGCGTAGCGGAGAAGCTCGTGACGCTCGCCCTCCGACATCCGGCGGAGACGCGTCGCGGGGTAGGACTCGACGGCGTTCAGCTTCACGCACGCCTCGGGCGGGAACAGAACGAAGCGCTTCACGCCGACGAGCTGATGGTTCAGCACGTGGCGGCCGTCCCAGTCGGTGTGCGTGTCGGCGCAGTTGCCGACGTTCGACATGAAGAGGACGACCTTGCTCGTCTCCGGCGGGAAGTCGAAGTCGATCCCGGTGTCGTTCGCCCACGCCTCGTATTTCGGATATCCGAGGTCCTTGAAAAATTGCATGGACCCGAGCCGGTCCATCACCTCTCCAGGCGGCTTCTGCTCGTTCGCGTAATCGGCATATGGGTCGCGACCACCGTTCTTCGCGAGGAGGTCGAGGTACTGCGAGAGCGTGACACGCTTCTCCGCGGTGACGCGCGAGTACAGCTGGGCAAGGCTGACCGCGCCGCTCGCGAACGACTCGAGCTGACCGATCATGGCGTTCATGTAATTGCTGCGAAGAGCAACGCTGCCGGTACCGAGCTCGGAGCGGACGTCGGCCATGCTGCGAATCGCGTCGAGCGGAGAGCCGGCGAAGAGACCTTGCACGACGCACGGCCTCGCGTGGCGCATGTACTCGTCGTGGAAGAGCTTCGGGTCCGCGGGAATACGCGGCATAAGAACGTCGGACGAAGTCATCGCTCCGCTATGAAACACCGACGCGACCAAGTCAAGCCGCGATGGTTGCTCAGAATTTGTAGCCAATCTCGAGAAAACCGATCGAGAGCGCGAACGCGCGCGTACCGGCGTCGTCACCGAAGCCGATGTCGAATCCGAGCGCCGATCCGGTCCACGAATCCTTCACGAAGCGGATCAGCGCGAGGCGCGCTTGCACCGCCCACGCATAGGGCGGCGGGAGGTCGGGCTGCGTGCTGGTGACGACCTTCACCTGATCGCCGACGAAGCCAGCGTATTGGAGGCCGGCGAACGGCTCCCACGCTTCGTAGCGGATGCGATACGTCGCGCCGCCTGCGAACGTCGCGGCGTTGCCGACGAGCGAGAAGCCGCGCGCCTCGGCGTGGACCGCGAGATGATCGCCGATGCCGAGCCGCAGGCCGCCACCGCCGCCGAGGCCCGCGATGAGCCGGCGGTCGCTGCTGAAGAACACGAACCCCGAGCCCACGTACGGCTCGAGCGTGAGGAGCCGCGTCGACGCCGGCGCGGCCTCGGGCGACGTCGATCCCGCCGGCGAGGCAGCGGGCTCGCTCGCCCGAGCGCTCGCTCCTGCGAGCACGCACGCGAGAAGCGCGGCGACGCACGCGACGAGACGCCTCATTCCCCCTCTTCGGCGAAGGCGGCCACGGCGCCGACGATGAGCGCGGCCGAGCGCGCGAGGAAGTCGTAGTCGAGCGTGTCGGGGAGATCGTCTTTCGTGTGGTAGTTCGGATTGCGGAACGACGCCGTGTCCGTCAAGAAGAGCGTCGGAATGTCCGCGTCCCAGAACGCGACGTGATCGCTCTGGAGGAAGGCGCCCGTGCCAGGATTGCGCGACTTGCCGGGCGCGAGGAGGCCGACGGTGTCGATGAAGCGCGGCACGTCGTTCGACAGGCGCACGAAACGAACGAGCTCGCCTTTCGAGCGCTCGGTC